>JAZUKP010000103.1:0-9065 GCA_045643345.1 Anaerovoracaceae bacterium
CTGGTTGCGTGTACGTCGGAGCCTGCAAAGACTCTGTCGGAAATAAGGTAGCCGCGGTCGGCGCCCATATAAACCGTTTCCTGCAGGGCTTCCGCCGCCTGGTCCGGTCCCATGGAGAGGGTCACTACTTCGCCGCCGAACTGTTCTCTGAGCCGGAAGGCCATTTCCAGGGCAAACAGATCGTAGGGGTTGAGTTTGCTGGAAACACCGTCTCTCTTCAGAGTACCGGTTACCGGATCCACTTCCACATTGGAAGTGCCGGGAACCTGTTTCACACATACGATAATTCTCATGTTCGATCCTTCTCTTTCTTTACTCTCTTACAATAACACCGATTCCGTCGGGAATGGCGGTAATGGTTCCTTGATAACCTAATATTTCGTCCGCTTTGGCCAGGGCTTCCTCCAGGGAGTGCACCGAGGTCATGTGGAAGTCTTTGATCAGCTGATCGTCGGCTTCGGACAGGTAGAGCACCGTGGCTTTACGCAGAATCCGGGCGAGAATCTGGGACTCCCACTGGTCCGGAATGGTTTCTTCCGCGGGGGTGGCCAGGAATCCGGCCATCATTCTGTCCAGATCCGGTTCATCCCGGAAGGTGGTGTAGAAGGACTCTCCGCCGTGACCGTCAGACGCGGTGGCGCACATAATGATCACGCCGCCCTCCTTTACGGTGGCTTCGGCAGCGGTCATGCCCTTTACCGACTGATAGATGTTCTGATCCAGCGGATAACCGCTGTTGGTGGAAATTACGATGTCTGCCGGCACCGGCTTTACCTGGGCCCGGGAAAGTACAAATTCCGTCAGTTTTGCGTGGGCGGCCTGCATGTCGCCGGCGGCCGCTGCAATGACCCGCTTATCGGTATCCAGCACCACGTTACAGATAAATGCCAGATGCAGCATCTGCGCTGCCGCGATCATATCGATATGGATGGGGTTGTTTTCCAGAATTCCGGTTCTGGCATAAGCACTGTCGATAAACTTTGCGCAGTGGTTGGCCATGACGGTCTTTAAGGAACATACGCCGGGGAGTACGCTCTTGCGTCCGCCGGAAAAACCCGCAAAGAAATGGGGTTCCACAAAGCCTTCGGACACCAGCAGGTCTGCCTGGGCTGCAATGCGATTCACCCGCAGCACAGCGCCGGAGGGCAGTACGCCGATTTCTTCCATGGCAGCATCGTCGGAAGCGATATGAATTGCAATCTTTTCGCTGTTTACGATTTCCTCGCCGAATTTGTTGACCAACTCCTCCCGCGTGGTTTCCCGATGACAGCCGGTTGCAACCAGAATCGTAATGTCTGCGGCAGGATTTCCTTCCCGGATTTCCTTAAGCATTCTGGGAATAATCAGCTTACTGGGCACGGGACGGGTGTGATCCGATGCGATAATGACCACCTTGTTCTTTCCCTTTGCCAGCTCGGAAAGCGCCGGGCTTCCGATGGGGGCGTCGTAAGCTCTTTTTATAATTTCTTCCTGAGAAACCGGTTCGGTTTCTGCAGTTTCCTTGGGCAAAAGCACCGCTTTCAGTCTATCATTGTCGATATCCAGCGAAAGCGCGCCTTTTCCGTACAAAAAATCAACGCGGGTAGTTTCCATACTTTTACCTCCAGTGTTACAAACATCCATTTTTATTTTATCACATGCAGCATTTCGATACATCCGCCCCGGAACTTTGCATATTCCTTTCATGAATAAATACGGGAACGCAGACGAGGTTTTCTGCTGCTTTTCGGCCGCAATAAAAAAGGGAAGGATCTTCTGTCCTTCCCGGCGCGTTTTGTTGTATTTTCGATGCATCGGTTTTTCGAAATGACTGCCCTGTGCGGGATTCCCTACTGCAGCGCCCAAAGCACCGTAACCGTATCCTCGATCCGGATGTCCTCCGGGTTAATGTCTACGGCAATGGCGTCCTCGCAAGCGGCCAGCCGTTTTTCCGCGGCAAATGCCACAGGCCGCACGCTCAGGTTCATCTGACCCCAGGAATAATCCATAAAGAGCACCTCGCCCAGGCTTTTTCCCGCGGCGGCTGCCAGGACTTTCGCCTTTTTCTCCGAGTCCTTTACCGCCAGGCGCAGCAGCTTGTTCTTAGCGCTTTCCGGGTTCTTTACCGTGTATTCGATGTGGAACAGCGGATCGCAGGCGGCCTTGGCCAGCGCGGTCAGGCACTGGGACAGGCGCTCGTTGCTGCAGGTGAAAGATATTTTCAGTCCCTGATAATACTCGTAGCCCGTCTGCCGGGTCCGGTAATTACCGTTCTTGTCCGTGTAGCCCTCCTGCTTTGCGTTTACGGAAAAGCTGACCGTTTTCAGCTCCTCCGGGGCAAAGCCCAAAGACGCAAACACACCGCGCAGCTCTTCGGCAGCCTCCGCCGCCTTGCTGCAGGCTTTGGCATACTGTTTTTCGCTGCCCTGCAGCTGGATGTGCAGCACCGTAGTGTCCGGTTTTACCGAAAGGCTGCCGGTTCCGGTGACCTTGATTGTTTTTTCCATAAATACCTCCTTTTGTAATACCCTGCCGCCCTTGGGCGCTGTTCCGGCGCTAGGCTTTCCGCAGGTCCCTGCCCGCTTCGTCGGTTACCGCCGCCAGCTCGTCGCCCCGATAGACGACGGTCAGGTTAATTTCCGGCTCCCCTGCCAGCAAGGGCTCCAGAAAATACCGATCCCCCGCCCAGAGGGGAAGCTGCAGCACCTCTTCCGCAGGAATCCAGG
Organism: Anaerovoracaceae bacterium; assembly: GCA_045643345.1. Lineage (GTDB taxonomy): Bacteria > Bacillota > Clostridia > Peptostreptococcales > Anaerovoracaceae > RUG13409. The sequence continues at coordinate 2,706 of JAZUKP010000103.1, forward strand.
CCAGGGTTCCCTCGCTGCACTCCTGCAGTTCGCCGGTAAACGCCTCGCCTGCGTACAGATACATATCCTCATCTTCCCAAACGTCGGAAACAAAGCGGATAATGCCGCAGAACCGGTAGCCGGTCAGGGTCAGGCCGGTTTCTTCCTGCACCTCCCGCAAAAGGCACTGCTCCGGGGTTTCGCCGGGCAGAAATTTTCCGCCGACCCCCACCCATTTGCCTTCGTTCAGGTCGTTTTCTTTTTTATTGCGGAAAAGCATCAGCACTTTTCCGTCTTTGATGATATAACAAAGCGTGGTGTTTATCATTGCTTTTACACTGTCTGTTGTTTTGGCCTCTTTGAAACTGTTTCAAGGCGCTTCCTCCGCAAGCGGGTCCCTTGGGCCGCGCCGCTACTCTTCCTCGTCGGGCCGGTTTAAGTATTCGTTGTACCTGGCGTTATAGTATTCGCTCAGTTTTTTGTCCCGCCAGCGGGCGTGATCTTCCAAAATCGCCAGCATTTCGTCCGCAATTTCCTCCGCCGAAGACGGCCGGAACTGGTGCAGATAAGAAGACATCCGCGCCATGGCCTTTTCGCTTTTCAGGGCGGCCGCAATCGCCGCTCCGAATTCCTCCGGGTGACCCATGCGCACCAGGGTTTCGATCAGTTCTTCCCGCACCCGTTCTTTCGACGTCATCTTCTCAGTACCGCCTTCCGCCATTTGCTTTCCCACAGATCCAGCATCCGGGCGTATGCGCTGTCCAGCAGCAGAAAAGTCAGAGCGCCCATGCCGAAAATCAGAATCTGGAACCACAGAGCTTCCTCCGCCGTTTCCAAAGGAATACCCAGCAGCGCCGCCAGCACGCCGTACATCAGAAAGACCATGGCGGAATAGATGGCCAGCTTGATTGTCAGCCGCAGCAGCCGGCTTCGGATTTTCGCCAGATGGGGCCACAGAGCCTGGTACCAGCCGAAGCACACAAAAAACAGGGCCAGCTCCCGGTCGGGCAGCAGAAACAGGCCCAGCAGAGCAATGGCTGCGTAAGCCAGCAGCGAGGCTCCGCTGCCGTACTCCCGGGTGATGAGCAGCAGCGCAACGGACGCCAGAAGGGGCGCCGCGTAGGTGGCAATGCCCAGGGCACTGCCCAGCAGCATCACCACAAGAGCCGCCGCGGCCATCATGCCGCAAAGCGCCACCTTGCCCGTTTCGTTTTTGGTCCGGATGTTTTCGGTTCCGGTTTTTTCTGTGCTTTGCTTCATAAAATCATGCGTGCATTTCCCCGGGGCCCTCCGGCCCTGGTTCAAAAAAGCCCCGGAGCAGAAACGTACTGCGCCGGGGCCGCAAATGTTCAGATTACAGCAGGTTTGCTGCCATTTCCTTCAGCGGGGTGTCGCCGATGGTTTCGATGGCGCCGTTGTCTGCCAGCTGTGCATAGGACGGCTCGATGGGCATCTGTGCAGTATAGCGGATACCGTACTTCTTTGCCAGTTCATCCAGATGGCTGTCGCCGAAGGGGCGCAGGATCTGTCCGCAGTCCGGGCACTTAATGTAGCTCATGTTCTCTACCAGACCCAGTACCGGAATATCCATCATGTTGGCCATCTTCACGGCCTTTTCCACAATCATTCCCACCAGTTCCTGAGGAGAGCTTACGATGACCAGGCCTGCCAGCGGAAGGCTCTGGAATACGGTCAGGGTTACGTCGCCTGTCCCCGGAGGCATATCCACGAACATTACGTCTTCTTTATCCCAGATGGTGTCGGTCCAGAACTGCTTGACCACGCCTGCGATCATGGGTCCTCTCCAGACTACCGGGTCGGACTCGTTGTCCAGTGCCAGGTTCAAAGACATTACGTCAATGCCGCCCTTTGTGGTGCAGGGCTTAATATATTCACCTTCCGGAACCACCTTGTCGGTGAGTCCGAATGCCTTCGGAATGGACGGTCCGGTAATATCCGCGTCCAGAATTGCGGTCTTCTTTCCCAGACGGGAAGCTTCCACGGCCAGCATGGAGGTAACCATGCTCTTGCCTACGCCGCCCTTGCCGGATACAACGCCGATAACTTTCTTTACGCTGGACACCTTATTCAGATATGCGCGGAAAATGTTAAAATTTTTCGCTTCGTTTTCTTCGCAGTCCAGTTCGCAGGATTCGCACTCATGCTTGCATTCTTCTGCCATTTTTTAATTTCCTCCAAGTATCATTATCATTATATAATACAGCGATCCGCCCAGCATGGTTGCTGCCAAAATCAGGGCAAGTATTCTCGCCGCCATAGGTCTTCCCTTTTTTTTCTTGTTCATATCAGTTTCTCTTTCCCCTTACCTCGATGTTCAGCTCCTTGCGGGCTTCCATCAGACCCTTCAGGCTGATGACGTATTCGATGCTCAGCCGGTCCGTGTTGTTGCCCAGATGTTCAAAGCCGGTCAGCTTGTCGGTAAGAATCTCCATGGCAATGGACCCGAAAGGCGTTTCGTAGGTGCCGCTGAAGCGCTTGCCTTTTTCAAATTCCATTACAGAGTCCTGCAGAAGCTCCTCGCCGCTGCGCTGCAGCTTTACATTTCCCGGACGAATCAGCAGCGTAGTTTTGCATCCGCTGATGCCGGAAAGCGGCGTCTCCTCGTAGCTGATGCTGGTTTCATCGCCGTTGACCATCATGGTCCCTTCCGTGGTGAATTCCACGCTGTCGTCCCCCGGTCCTTCCGGGGCCTTGGGAAACACGGAAAGGGTTCTACCGCTTATTTTTAAGACTATGTTTTTCATATCCCAATTCGATAATTCTGTCCACAATCTGCGGAAGGGTAAGTCCGGTCTCCATCATCAGCATGGGGAACATGGAAATACTGGTAAATCCGGGGATTGCGTTGATTTCGTTAATGTAAAATTCGGAAGTATTTTTATCCATCAGAAAATCCACCCGGGAGAATCCGCAGCAGGCCGCCGCCTTGTAGGCCGTGCCCGCCATTTCCCGAACCTTTGCCGCCTGTTCCTCGGTAAGAGGCGCGGGCAGCAGAAGCTTTGAATTTTCGTCGTTATATTTTGCATCGTAATCGTAGAAGTCAGCACCGGGCACAATCTCGCCGATGGCGCCGAAGCTGAGTTCCTCGTTGCCCATCACCGCAATTTCGATTTCCCGGGCATCGATGCCGTTTTCCACCACAATGCGGGAATCGTACTTGGCCGCAGTCTGCAGTGCATCGTCTAACGCCGATAGACTATGTACCTTTGTAATTCCCACCGAAGAGCCCATGTTTGCCGGCTTTACAAAGAGCGGATAAGTAAGCTCCTTGTCGATGCGCTCCAGAAGCTCCGGACCGATTTCCGTGCTGCTGCAGGCAATGTATTTGCTCTGAGGAAGACCCGCGTCGGCAAACACTTCCTTGGCTACGATCTTATCCATGGTCACGGCGCAGCCCACCACGCCGGCGCCGCCGTAGGGCAGGTTCAGCAGCTCGAACAGACCCTGAATGGTACCGTCCTCGCCGTTGGGTCCGTGCATAATGGGCAGGGCAAAATCGATCATATCGCTCAGCTTTCTTCCCAGACCGCCCATGACGGAGAAGGCAAAATGTGCCGGATCTCTTGCCAGATCTTCCCGGGCCTTGGCTTCCCAGTCGCCGGGAGCAATCAGCTCCACGGGTCCTTCGTACAGCAGCCATTCGCCGGCCTTGGTAATACCGATGGTCACCACATCGTATTTTTCTCTGTCTATATTATGAATGACGGTAGTGGCAGACACCCGGGAGACTTCATGCTCTCCGGACTTGCCGCCGAAAAAAACGCCGATCCGCTTTTTATCCATGCTTCTACCTCCTTGCACAGTATTTTTTATTGTATCACAAAACCGTGGGGATTGCACCCTCCGGTGCTTTATCTTTCGGCCAGACCCGAAAATATGTGGGACCCGCCCCGCAAAGCAGCCAGCCCGGCTCCGAAATTCCGGTAAGGCGTTCCAAGGCAGGCTGCAGATGGTTGCCCATGCAGGCCGCCTTTTCCGCCGCAGTTTCTGCCGACGCAAAGGCTGCCAGGTCGAAGGGCTTCGCGTAATCCCCCGGCTGCAGTGCTCCGTACACCCGGGCGGTCTTGTTTGCCAGCCGGATTTCGGAAAGTTTCAGCTCCACCGCGCAATCCGTTGGGGCGATATACTCCAGCTTCTCGCCCCGGCCCCGGGCAATGGCCGCCGGGAAACCGTTCTGGGCCGCCAGGCAGAAAGGCACGTCCGAACCCAGCTCCGCCGCCAGTTCGTACATTTTGTCGTCCACGGGAATGCCCCAGATGCCCGCCAGGGCTGTCATCACCGCCGCTCCGTCCGCCGAACCGCCGGCCAGTCCCGCCGCTTCGGGAATACGCTTTTCAATCTCGATGCAGTAGTCCTCAAAGGGGTGTCCGTAGTAGTCCTTCATCAGCCGCAGCGCCTTGTAAGCCAGGTTCTCCCGGCCGAAAGGCAGTTCCCGGTAAGGCCCGGGGGTCACCCGCACCGTATCGTAAAGATTGATGGCCTGAAAAACCGTCTCGATTTCGTGATAGCCGTCGGGCCGCTTTCCCAGAACATTGAGAATAAAATTAACTTTTGCGTATGCTTTCACTATCATTATGTTATAATATATTCGGAAAAATATGTTTTAATACTCCCGAATTATTGTATCACAAAAAGAAAAGGAGAGGACCTATGAATACATTTACCGTAACGATTTTGAACAACGACCGGAAAATTCAGGTCGAAGAGGGCAAGGACCTTCTTTCCGTTGTTCAGGAAGCCAAGCAGGAACTGGATGCGCCCTGCGGAGGTCAGGGAAAATGCGGAAAGTGCAAAGTCCTGATCGACGGCGTGGAAGCGCTGGCCTGCCAGACCAAGGTAGACAGAGATATGGTAATTACGCTGCCGGATAAGGCAGAAAACGCCATCCTGACCGAAGGCATCGTGGCAACCACCACTCCCGACGGAACCAATAAATACGTACTTGCCTTTGATATCGGCACCACCACCGTGGTTGCCTATCTAATGGACGGCGAAACCGGAGAACAGCTCTCCAACGCCAGCGTCCTGAACCCCCAGACCACCTACGGCGGCGACGTTATCGCCCGGGTGCAGTATCAGATCAACAACCCGGAGAGCACCGAGCTGAAGGAGTGCATCCGCACTGCCATGCAGGCGCTGGCCAAGGAAGCGGCCAACAAGGCCGGCATTGCCGTGGAAAACATTACCCTGGTCACCATGGTAGGAAATACCGCCATGCATCACCTGATGATGGGTATCGACCCCAAGAGCCTGACCACACCGCCTTATATGCCCCAGGTTTACGAAAAGCTGTCTCTGCCGCTGAACGAAGTGTTCCCGATTTTCCCCCAGGGAGAATTCCGGGCACTGCCCAACATCGCGGGCTTTGTCGGCGCAGACACTGTAGGCTGCATGCTTTCCACCCGTTTTGATAAATTCGAAAACAACACCCTGATGATCGATATCGGAACCAACGGCGAAATGGTCATCGGCAACAAAGACCGCCGCATCTGCTGCTCCACCGCTGCCGGTCCGGCTTTTGAAGGCGCCAGAATTTCCATGGGTATGAGAGGTGCTTCCGGCGCCATCGACCACTGCGAATGGAAGGACGGAGCGCTTTCCTACCACGTAATCGGCGACGTAGAACCCATCGGCATCTGCGGATCCGGTGTTCTGGACCTGATTGCCGCCCTGCTGGACGCAGGCATCATCAACTGGAGAGGCAAGCTGGACACCGACACCTACTACATGTACACCGACGAATCTTCCGGCGCAGAACGCAAAATGTTCTACTACCAGATTCCGGGAACCGACGTTAAGCTGACCCAGCAGGACGTCCGCGAAATCCAGCTGGCCAAGTCCGCCATCCGCTCCGGCATCGACCTTCTGATCAAGAGCCTGGGCATCCAGACCGATGACGTAAAGGACGTACTGCTGGCCGGGGCCTTCGGCAACTACATGAGCCCCAAGGCCGCCTGCAGAATCGGACTGATTCCGCCCACCCTGCTCTCCAAGATCAAGAGCATCGGCAATGCCGCCGGCGAAGGCTCCAAGCTGGCCGCCCTGAACAAGGAAGAATTCGAGTATGCCGGAAAGCTCCACGAAGGCGTAGAATTCCTCGAGCTGGCCTCCCTTCCCGAATTCATGAGTATGTACGGAACCAACCTGAACTATCCGAAGCAGAACATGTCCATGGAGGAAGACGACGACGATTAATCCGCCGCCCGGGGCATTGCCCCGCAGATAAAAGACATCAAAAAAAGGGACCCGAAGGTCCCTTTTTTATTGAGATATAGGACAAAATGCGTGGATGGACTAATTCCATAAATCCGGATATTCTCCGGATCTGTGGAGTTCATTCCAAGCGATTGCATCGCCCCA
>JAZUKP010000104.1:0-2189 GCA_045643345.1 Anaerovoracaceae bacterium
GGAGGCTGCTGGAGCAGATCTACCGCAGCTTCAAAATCAACGCCGGAGAAAAATATCATAAGTAAAGATAAAGGCAAGGCAGAAAGACCCACCCGGGAATTTCTGCCTTTTTGTTTACCTTTATGTTCAGGATTCCTTCAAACAATGATAAATGTATACATTTAGGAGATGCTATTTATTCATGCTCTTGGAGTCACCCTTCAGCGGATAAGTGGAAATGGTCTTCAAATCCGGGAATTCGCCGGTTTCCAGCAGGTAACCCATCATTGCCTCTTCTCTGGGCTGGGTCTGCTCGAACACATCCAGCATGGTTCCGTCTTCACCGTAGGTTCCCATAATCTGTTCCCAGTTTTCCATGGATTTTTCCGGCGTAAGATCGCGGTCGAAATATCCTCTGGTGGCGCCGAAGAAAATTCTTCCTGCGCGGCCGCCGCCTGCGGTAATGGTTTCACCGGTGGTGGGGCAATCTTCGTGGAGCAGCGGTGCGATAGCAGCTGCTACCTGATCCGGGCGAACATTGGCTTCCATCCATTTGCCCAGTTCGGAACCTCCGATAGCTTCGGAAACCATCTTGCCGTATGCCCAGGGCAGAACCATGTTGCACTTAATGTTGTGTGCAGCGCCTTCTGCAGCGGTCTGGCGAACAACGCCGAAAATACTGGCCTTGCACAGTGCGTAATCCAGAGAATAACCTTCCGGAAGCGCAATATATCCGGTGCCGCCGGCAGAACCGGTAACCAGAAGTCTGCCGTAGCCCTGTTCCTTCATGTAGGGCCATACCAGTTCGTTCATCTTTAATGTAGCGCGTACGTGAACGTCAAATACGCGGTCGATGGTCTTGTTGGAATCCTGATACGGGAGAGACATGGGATAAGTTCCTGCAGCATTACTGATGGCAATATCAATTCTGCCCCAGGTTTTAATGGCTGCATCCACCATTCTCTGTATGGTATCCGGATCTGCAATATCTCCGGCAACGATAATCGCGTCTCCGCCGCTGCTCTTGATTTTCTCCGCAACCTCATGGGCTGCATCGTTTTCCTTCCGGCAGTTAATAACGATCTTTGCTCCGCGGGAACCAAGCAGTTCCGCATAAGCTCTTCCGATTCCGAAAGTAGAACCTGTAATCAGGGCTACACGTCCGTCAAATCTCAACATAATACACTCCTCCTAAATTTGCACATAATGCTGCAATTTATAAATACGCCTATATCATACGAAAACGCAGATATGCACAACAATCTATAAAGCTGTATTATTTTCATTGGACAGACCTACAAAAATATAGGTTGGAAAATATGATATACTATCATCACATCAGGAGAAAATGTCATGAAACTGCCACTTGACTTAATTAAATATAGTTTATCTTCCTTCGGCAGCCTGCGCGTAACCCCGAAAAAGGATCATTATCCGAATCTTTCGCTCCCATTTCTCTACGAAGATATAGGGCGGGAATACCATGAGGCCACGATTGTGGCGGATGCGGCAAAGCTGCCGGAAAAACCTTCCGCCGAAGGAATCTGCTGGCTGATCTGCTGCGGAGAACCGCCGAAAAGCTATTCGGATACCAAAATAAATCTGATTGTTCTGGAACAGACTGCAGACCCTTCTGCGATACTCAACTGCATTCAGCAATGCTTCCTGCAATATGAAGAATGGGAGAATCGGTTGGAGCAAATCGTAAAAGACAGCGGCAGCATGCAGGAACTGCTGGATGTCAGCTATTCAATTTTTAAAAACCGGCTGGACATTACAGATGCCGCCCATTCCGTGCTGGCAAGCACCGAGCGCAGACTCTCTTCCGGAGAATTTCCTGCACCGCTGGGGGAAATTACCCCGCAGCGCTTTGCGGAATATCAAAATCTGTACACGGATTATCGCAAGAAAAAAGGCGCGTTCCTTTGGAATGACGAGCTTTCTGCGGATCGAATCGCATCGCTGCAAACGGTCTGCGTCAATCTGCTGGACGGGGAACTGTTCGTGGGTGCCGTTACCCTACTGGCAATCGAAAGGCCCCTGCACGCCCACGACTTCTGGCTGATGGAGCGGCTGGCGGAATACGTGCACCGGGTTTTTCTCGACGATAAACGCAGCGAAAAGCCCGATTACATTGTGCTGCTCCGGGACCAGCTTCACAGCATTATTGCCGGCGAGAACCCGAGCAGACAGCTGCTTTCCCATCTTGC
>JAZUKP010000105.1:0-14520 GCA_045643345.1 Anaerovoracaceae bacterium
CTATGCGACGGAGGCGGTCATTGCTGCGGTAGAATGGGCTTTGCGCCAGCCCGGTGTCATGCGGATTGAGGCAGAAACAGAACCGGATAATACTGCATCTCAAAGAGTGCTTGAGAAATCAGGTTTTGTACCAACCGGAACGAATGGGGAAGAGGGGCCTAGATTTGTTTGGAAAGGACTTGAATCGGAACAGTATGTTCCGGATTCTGTAAAGCAAATATGAGTTGGCCTGTTCCCTCATACATAGGGGTAGATTTGTTCCCGTGTTGTGTCGACATTCACGGCATTGTCTCGATCCATGTTGAGACGGTAGTGCTCTTGCGTAGGGAAAAGGTCGACGAAAATATATGAAATAATAAAATACCGGACACCGGCTTTCCAAGATGCCTGGGTGTCGGGGATGATATAAAATACAGGGGTATATTATGAAAGCAAAAAAACTATTATCTTACTTACTGATCATTGCCGGGGCACTGCTGGCAAGCTTTTCGGTCGCCTGCATTCTGCTGCCCAACGACGCCATCGACTACGGTACGGCGGGCATTGCCATTATCGTCAGTAAACTTTCCGGGGCGAATTTGTCCCTCTGCGTGTTTCTGATTTTCCTGCCGTTCCTGATTGCGTCCGTCATTTTTATCGGCAAAGCCTTCTTTGCCAGAACGCTGGTGGGTTCCGCCGTATACATTCTGGGTCTGGCACTGTTTGAAAGAATTCCCTTCGAACTGGACACGGAGCATTTCCTGGCCATCGCCTTCGGCGGCGCCATTCTCGGGGCCGGATTGACCCTGATTCTGCGGGCCGGCGGCTGCATCGACGGGTCGGAGATCCTGGCGAACATTATCGTAACGAAATTGTCGCAGAAAACCGGGCGGAATTACAGTCTGACCCTGATTCTTCTGATTTTCAATGCGTTGGTCTATATTGCAGTATTCTTTTTGATCAACCGGGATGCTGCGCTGATGAGTCTGCTGGTGTATTTCGTTGCCACGTCCATTATCAACCGCTTTACGGATCATTTCGAGGCGATTAAGCAGGTCACCATTATTACCGCCAAACCGGAGGATATTATCCGGGATATTAAGGACGAGCTGAACAAAACCTGCACCATTATTTCTTCCCGGGGCGCCATTGCGGGAGAGAATACCACGCTGATCTGCTACGTGAACTACTTTGAACTGCAGAAGATGCGGGAAATCATTGCAAACAACAAAGGGAGCTTCAGTACCGTTTCCACGGTGGATGAAATCCTGAAATAAAGGATGCGAAACGATGAACAAAAGGAATCAGGAAACGGCCTGGTTCTCTTTTTTTTGAATAAAATCCAATATATTATCCCCAAAGATGGAGTGGGACTTAATCTTTAAGGGAGGAAAAAAATGAATAACAATCAGGTAGAACGGAAAGTAACCCTGGGCGAAAAGCTGGGTTTTATGTTCTACGGAACCGGTGGAACGGCAATTTATTATTTCAGAAGCTATTATTATGCCTTTTTCCTGACAAACGTTCTGTATCTTGACGTAAAATTTGCCGGACAGATTGTGGCAATCGGTACGGTTTGGGATGCCATCAACGATTTGCTGATCGGGTATTTCGTATCCAAACACGTATTCAAAAACGGCGAACAATTAAAGCCGTATTCCTTATTTATATTTCCGCTGGCTTTAAACACCGCTATGATGTTCTGTGATTTCTCCGTATCTCAGAAAACGCAGGGACTGATTTCTCTGGTTTTATACCTGATGGTCAGCGTATTCTTTACCTTCTTTACGACCTCGCAGAATAACATTGCGCTGGTCACCAGAACGGACGAAGGCCGCATTGCGCTGGGAACCTTCAACAGTCTGGGAACCACCATCGGTACTGCTTTCGGATCGCTGGCCTGCCTGCCGATTCTGAAAATGATGGGTGCCATGGATGCGCAGGGCAATCTGGCCGACGGAAAGATGTTCGTCTGGGCTGCCGCCATTATCTGCGGCGTTGCCGTTGCATGCGTCATGATTTACTACTTCTGCGTTCATGAAAGATACCAGGCGGACAAAAAAGCCGCAGAAAGCCTGAAATTCATGGATGCAATGAAGTTCCTGGTCAGAGAAAAACTCTGGATTTACAACGTGCTGCAGAACCTGATGATCGCGCTGAATACCAGCCTGGTCACCGCAAATATTGCATATTACGCTACTTACGAACTGCACTCCACCAGCATCATGACCAAGATTCTTTTGATCAACACCCTGTGTTCGCTGGCCATCTATCCGTTCATCGGAAAGCTGAGCGCCAGATTCGGAAGAACCAAAACGCTGTACATTGCCTTCGGAATTATGGCTGCCGGAAAAGCGATCTTTGCACTCTTCCCGCAGAACATTCTTTCCGCCTATATCAATATGGTTTCCATCGGTGTGGCTACCGGTCTGGGACAGGTGGTACTCTGTGCCAACAGAAATGAAATCGCGGACAGAATCGACGAAAAAGAGCACGTCCGTGTGGACAGTCTGGTGGGTATGTCCGTCACCTTCAGTTTAAAAATCGCATCCGCGCTGGCCACTTCTCTTACCGCTGCGCTGCTGAGCCGTGTGGGCTTTAACGGAGCGCTTCCGGAGCAGTCCGGTGAGGTAATCTCCGTACTCAACGGTCTGATGGGATGGATTCCGCTGGTCATCATCGTTGTGGTGGTGCTCTTAACCACAGATTTCAAAGCATTGCGTAAAAAGTAAAAAAGTCCCGGGAATCGGTTCTCCTCTGTATAGATGGGAGAAGAAACGATTCCTTTTTTTCATTACAAATTATTTTTTGCGCAAATGTTATTTTTTTTGAAATGCTAATATGTAGGGGACTATGTTAAAAGAAACCTATCAACATCTTTTCTCAGGAGGTTTATTTATGAGAATTATCAGAGTGAATATGACCAACGGTACAATCCGCGAGGAAGAATTCCGGCAGGAAGACCATTGGTATTACGGCGGCAGAGGCTTAATCGACACCATGATTACCGAAAAGGAACTGGATCCGAACTGTGACCCGCTGGGCCCGAAGAACATCCTTTCCTTTGCAACCGGTCTTTTTGCAGGAACCATGATGACTTCTTCCGGAAGACTCTCCGTAGGCGGAAAGAGCCCGCTGACCGGCGGAATCAAGGAATCCAACGCCGGCGGAACATTCGGAAGATGGATGAACGAACAGCAGATTAAGATGATCGTGGTAGAAGGCCAGCCGGAAGACGGAAGCCTGTCCTATCTCTATGTGGACCCCCAGGGAAAACTTTCTCTGCACGATGCATCCGAGCTGTCCATGAAGACAACTTACGAAACCTGCGCATATTTCCGCGACAAGTATCAGGAAGACGTTTCCGTAGCATGTATTGGTCCTGCCGGTGAAAGAAAAGCACTGGTAGCAGCCATTCTTGTTACCGAATTTAAATCTCACTATCCCTGCAGAGCAGCTGCCCGCGGCGGCATGGGTGCCGTTATGGGAAGCAAGGGACTGAAGGCTATCGTTATCGATAAGGCCGCAGAACCCTATAAGACACCGATTCCGGCAGAAACCGCAGAAGAATTCAAGGAAGCCTGCAAGGTTGTTGCCAAGGCTGTTACCACCAATCCGATGACCGGTGATCTGCAGAGAAGATGCGGATCCGCCGCAGGCGTAGGTGCTACCGGCGCAATGGGCGCACTGCCCACCAACAACTTCTCCGGCAGAAAGGTAGATTTCTCCGGACTGGCACCGGATAACTGGATGAAGTATCTGGTAGGTCAGGGCGGTCACGGAACCATTCCCTGCCAGCCGGGCTGCGTATGCTGCTGCTCCAACGAATTCCACGGACCGGACGGTGAATACCTCTCCGCAGGAATTGAATACGAAAACCTGGTATTCATGGGCTGCAACCTGGGCATCTGGAACCCCAACTTTGTTGCAACCGGAGACAGATTCTGCGATGAATACGGTCTCGATATTATTGACGTAGGCTGCGCCATTGCCGTTGCCATGGACGAAGGCCTGCTGAACTTCGGAGACGAAGAAGCTGCTCTGGCCTTCCTGAAGAAGGCTGCAGATCCGGAAGATCCGCTGGGTCAGGTTCTGATCAACGGATGCCAGGCCATGGGCGAACATCTCCACGCCAAGAGAATCCCCACCGGAAAGAGACAGTCTCTTGCCGCATATGACCCCCGTGTACTCAAGGGCTTCGGTATGACCTTCGAACGTTCTCCCATGGGCGCCGACCATACCTCCGCTATGGCTCTTCTGCAGAGAACCGACCTTTGCCCGGAAGATCAGGTAGACCTGAACCAGGCAAACTCCGCCTGCTGCGATGACTTTGATATCTGCCTCTTCTGCTGGGGCTCCGTTGCATTCGATCCGACTGCAAGAGCTGCCATCGCAAGAGCTGCAGGCGCATTCTGCGGCAACTCCGGCGTAGGCCAGGAACTCATCGAAGAAATCGGAAGAAAGATTCTCTACATCGAGCACAAGTTCAACGAAAGAGCCGGATTTACTCTGGCAGACGATAAGATTGGTGATTTCTTCTACACCGAACCGGCAGAAGCCACCGGCATGCCGTACACCAGCCCGCTGACCAGATCCTTCGTGGAAATCGCAGACGAAAGAGCGGCAGCAAAGCAGGCCGAAGAATAAGGAAACTATGGAAAATATCATTACCGTCAACGGAAAGGAATATCCTCTTCCCGAAGATGCAAAACTTGATACCGCAGTAAAACTTTATTCCGACATTGCAGAGGGCGACACCTATTTCGTCCGTCTGAACGGAAAAACCGTCAACAGTATTATTGACGGAACCGATCAGCTGCTTGCCCCCGGCGACGTGCTGGACGTATTCCCGCTGATTATCGGCGGCTGAAAAGCGTCCGCGCTGAAAATGTTTATACAGAGTCTGAGAGAGTATTCTCTCAGGCTTTGATAGAGGCAATTATATGTATACATTTTGAAGGAGACCAGTTATGGCAAAAGATCAAAATCCGGCGATGAAAACATCGCTGAAGAACTCCACCATTTACCTGTACGGTTTAGGTGAGTTCGGGTATAACTTCGTTTATACCTTCTACTCCTACTATGTAATGACTTCATTACAGCAGTACGTAGGTGTAGCTCCTGCAATCGCAGCAACCCTTTATTCTGTTCTTTCCTGGATTAAGTTCTTCGCAATGCCCGTTGCAGGAAGCATTGTAGAAAGCATCAACCCCAAGAAGGGTAAGTACAGAAAACTCTGCATCGGCGGTGCAGTATTCATGGCAGCAGGCATCACACTCGAAATGATGCACCTCTCCGATAACCCGACAACAGCAGCGATCCTCTTCATCGTAGTATCCATCATTGGTTGGGTAGGCTATGGTGTTATGTACACAGCATACAGAACACTCATGGTTCCGATGTGCAAGGCTCCGGCAGATGCAGTTGCTCTTTCCACAGCTTCCAACATGGTAGGATCCATCGCTCGTATCATCTACAGCCCGATGGCAATGGCATTCATGGGAATGGCAGCAGGATTCGCAGCAGCATGGGCAGGATTTGCTCTTACCGGCTTAATCTTCGGTATCATCATGATCGTCTGCATGATCATCGTAGGCGTTGTTACAAAGCCTTACGAAGATGCTCTCGAAGGAAAGCTCGGCGGAATGCCCAAGCAGAAGATTACAGCAGCTGACTACAAGAACACTCTTGCAAACAAGCCGATGCTCGTCTTCGTTATCACAATGATGGTAAGAGGATCCGTTCTTACGATCGTTACAACACTTCTTGTTACATACTTCACAGTAGTTGTAGGCGGAAGCCAGGCTCAGCTCATGACCTACATGATGGTAACCTACTTCGTACAGTTTGTAGGCCCAGGAGTTGTTCGCTGGGCAACAAACAAGTGGGGAAGAAAAGAAATCTTCATCGTTTCCACAATCATTTCCGCAATCTTCGTTGTTGCAGTTAAGTTCGTAGGAAACAACACCACAGCCATCATCGTTCTCATGTCCGCATTCCAGTTCTGCGGAATCTTCGTTAACGCTCTGATCCCGGTATTCATGAACGATATCGGAGAATACCTGGAAATCACCAAGGGATCTGCAGCAAAGGGATTCGTACAGTCCATCGGCGGATCTGCTCTCATGCTCTCCTCCATCGTAGGATCCATGGTAGCAGCTATCGGTCTTGCAGCAACAGGATACAACGCACAGGCAGCTCTTACTCCGGAAATCGCAGCAAAGATGACAAACCTCTTCGCATATGCTCCGGCAGTTATGTCCATCCTCGGTGCAGTGATCTTCATCGCATATCCTCTTACAGAAAAGAAGATGGCAGAACTTCGCGCAGCCAAGGAAGCAGAAACAAAAGCAGAATAATTTTCGGCAGAATTGCGTTCTGAACGAAAAAAAACAGGAGTCCCGTTCAAATTTGAATGGGACTCTGTGTTAATATCAGCAAATAGGATATAATGAAATTATGGATTTTCAGCAGCTTAAGTATTTCAATAGTCTTGCCATGATCGGCAACATGACCAAAGCGGCCATGAATCTGAATATCAGCCAATCCACCTTAAGTAAAAGCATTACCCGACTGGAATCGGAGATTGGCTGTTCTTTGTTTACCCGAAACGGAAGAAATATCACATTGAATGCCGCCGGAAAAACATTCTTTGAATACAGTGTAAAAATTCTGGATGCGCTGGATGTGGGCGTAAAGAAAACCCTGCTGGTGAACAGTCCGGATGAACCCCGGGTAAGGGTCTGCATTTCCGGTGCATGCAACGAAATGATCCGCTGCATTTCTCAATTTGAGGTGCTGCATCCCAACGTTTATTTTGAAATTGACGGTGTTCTGGATTACGAAGAAGCACCTGACATTAACGATTATGACGTGATGGTATGTCCCGACAGTCCCCGCTACAGCCGGTTTGAAGGCTATTCCATCGGGATTGATAAGATGTGCCTTTGCGTCAGCAAAAAACATCCTTTAGCGGAAAAGATTGCGGTTTCCGTAAAAGATCTGAACAATCTGGACACGGTTTTTCTGAAAAGCGGAGATGACGTAGAATCGGTGCAGTGGGGTCTGGATGTGCTTTCCGTGCACCCGGGCAAGAAATACTACGTAAATAACCGGGATCTTCACCGCCAGATGATTGCCGAAAACATCGCGGCGGGGTATATTCTGGACGGTGCTTCCCGGCAGTATTCTTCCGATGATTCGCTGAAGGTTCTTCCGATTCTGGACAACCGTTTTGCATTTTCCATGAAAATCGTCTTTAAGCGGGCAACCCGTATGTCTGCCGAAGCAAAGGAATTCAGAGATTTTGCCGTGAACTATTTTAACCTGAAAATCAAAGAGGATGATTTGATTTTTCATCCCGCATAAATTCTAAGGCACTTTGCTGACCTGCAATCATTGTATTGCAGGTCAATTTTTTTTATAATGTATAAGGTTGGGATCGCACTGCCGATTCCGCTGAAAATAAACATGGAAAAGGTAAATTAAAATATGACCAAAAGACTGTTTCAGTACCTTGTCGGCTGTCTGATCATTGCTGTCGGCATTAATATTTCCAAGCTGGCTCGTCTGGGTATTTCTCCCGTCAGTTCCATTCCCCGGGCGCTGGAGGTAGCCTTCGGCTTTACCCTGGGACAGATGGTGATTGCGGTTTACTGCGCGCTGGTTCTGGCCCAGCTGATTGTGCTGCGCAAGGATTTTGCTCCGATCAATGTTCTGGGCGTTCCGGTGGGCGTGGTATTCGGCTGGATGGTGGATCTGGTGGGGATTGACCCCAACGCCTTCGGTCATCTGATGGCCTGGGTGCCCGTCCCCCAAAGCTACCCGTTGCGGCTGGTTTATCTGCTGGGAAGTATTGCGGTCATCGGGGTGGGGGTTTCGCTCTATTTAAAGCCCGATTTGGTTCCCATGCCCGCGGAAGGGCTGGCTCAGGCGATTTCCCGGAAGACCGGCAAGGCTTTCGGTGACTGCAAAAGCCTGGTGGACTGCAGTCTGATCGGAATTGCACTTTTGATTCAGCTGGTATTTCTGGGCTTTTCTTCCTTTTCGGGAGACAATATTGTGGTCCGGGAGGGTACCATTGTATCCGCGCTGCTGGTGGGACAGGTTGTAAAATGGATGCACAAGCATTCCGATGGAAAATCATAGGGCGTTCCGAGCAAAAATTCAGATTCTTTTCAATCTGTACGTTTAAGATGATAGGATTGTCGATAAGTATCCAAATGGAGTGTCTATGGAAGAAATACTGAAGAAATTAAACGATGAAGACAATAACGCCGCATGTGAATTTGCAAAGCAGATAGGAAAAGAATCCCTCGAATCCGATAAATATCTGGACATGATTCCAACCTTTGCGGAATTGACTGAAAGCCTCGAAAAAGCGCTGTCTGAAATAAATCTTGATAAGTACAAAGACAGTAAGTCACCGTTAATCAAAAAAGACATTGAGGCTTAATGAAATAAAAGAGGTTCATACAACAGGCCGTTATAGGTGGTAGTATTTTTAAGGGGAGAGGAAAATGGAAAAAAAAGCAATTGCAGAATCTTATCTAGTTCATAGAAATCTGACTGCGCCGAAAGAGGCGCTGCGCCCGCTGCAGTATGCCGGAGCGCTTCAAAAAGAGCGCCTTGAAAAATTCGGGCTGAAGCACAATGCATCGGTAAGATTCCGCGGTCAAATCAAGGGACAAGAGATTTCCAACTGGGCCGATGAATACTATGAAGAGGAGATGTTCTCCCACAGCGTGGAAATGACGGATACCTTCTACAGTGGGGAAAAACGGATTTTCCAGCGAGAGAAAAATCTGCTTTTCTACACCACCGTTGTGGATCTCAATGGGCCGGGAGGCGGACGGGAAGATGATGTTTATTGCTGCCCGAACTGCGGTTCGCCCGAAAAAATCAGAACGCTTCTTGAAAAATGTCCGTACTGTGATACACATTTTGAAATCAGTGAATTGTATCCGAAGGTGGAAAATTCCTTTTCCGTGTTTGATCACGGCGGGACAAAACAGGAATTGAATACCGATATAAAGAAGTACACCATTCCGGGAATGGTGATTGCAGTACTGGTTGGTCTAATCGGTATTTTATCTTCCGGGTTTTCTTTTGGATCCATATTCTCGCTGATTTTATCCGCATTGATTGGGGCTTTTCTCGGTTATATGGTGTGGTCAATGCGAAAAATGGGGAGGCTTTTCGTCGAAGCCGGAAAAGCGGTTCCTCTGCTTGCTGGAACCGGCTCCGCAAAAAAGTACGAAAAGCTTATGTCGAACTATTCCGGCGCATATACCTACGAGCATTTTGCCGGCACTGTGGTAAACCTGCTGAAGATATTGGTTTATTCAGATGCGGATACGCTGCTTCCTTTTTATTCCGGCAAAGCAAATACGCTTTTTGAGGATGTAATCGATTGCAGCTACCGGGGGGCGATGGTGCTTAACAGCATCGGTGTGAAGGATTCAGTTTGCACCGCAAAGGTAAAGGTTTTTATGGACAATCTTTGCTATGATGGGAAAAAAGTGAAAGAGAAGCTGGATACCGTGCTTCTTACACTGCAGAAAGATTTGCGGGGAGAATCTATTCGGCCTTTCTCGATTCATGCAATCAACTGCAGAGGCTGCGGCGGCAGCTTTGACGCTTTAAAGAGCAGAAAATGCCCCTATTGCGGCAGTGAATACGAGTTACAGGACCTTGACTGGGTCATTACGGATATCAAACAATGCTGATTTTTCGGCGGCCGTTACTTTAATGGATATTTAAGCGAAGAGTAATATTGGGAGTAGTATCTCGGAGAAAGAAGGATTGTAATGGGTGAGAAAAGAATTGTTGCTGTCAACGCGGGGCCGCGCAGCGGCTGGAATACAGACCGGCTGATAAAAGCTGCCGCAGAAGGCGCACAGGAAACTGGCGCGTCGGTCGAGTTCATTGATCTTTACAAGTTGGAAAAATATACGGGCTGTATTTCCTGTTTTGGCTGTAAGCAGCAGAAAAGTTACGGAAAGTGTGTAAAAAAAGACGGATTGTCCGGTGTTTTGGAAACTATCCGCAATGTAGACGGATTGATTATCGGTTCTCCGAATTATCTGGGAAATTTGACTGCCAGTTTTCGTGCTCTGTATGAAAGATTGGTATTTCAGTCTTTAACCTACAATAAAGAAACTCCGAGCTGCAGTACGCGGAAAATACCGGTTATTCTGATTATGACCAGCAACTGCGATGAGGCGATGTACGATGCGGTGGGCTATACTGCCCTGCTGGAGGGTTATCGGAAGACACTCGGCGCCTATGTGGGACCGACGGAGATACTTTGCTGCGGAAATACGCTGCAGGTTGAGGATTACAGTAAATATAACTGGACCCTGTTTGATCCGGCGACAAAGAAGGCGCATCATGACGATAGCTTTGCGGATTACCTGGAAAAGGCCCGGGAGCTGGGACGCCGGCTGTAAAGCGGCGAAGATTCGTTTGAAGCCGGAAATGAGGATGCAAGCAATGAAAAAGATTTGCTTAGGGTTGGTGTGTATACTGATTCTTATTTTGACCTGCGGCTGCAGCACAGATTTTTCGCAGCAGGCGGAGGAAGGCGATTTCTCTTTTGCTTACGGAAAGAAATCCGCCTTTGTAACAGAATACCGCTGGGACGGCACCGAGGAAGGGAAGACTATCCTCATTCCCGCCAGTTATAATGATTTAAAGGTTGTTTCCGTGGGCGGCTTTTTCGGCCGCGGCCTTGCCATGCCTTTTTCCGTGGACATTTCCGGATTTTTTGGGGCGGATGTGCAGTGGGTCGAACCGGATGATGCTTTCGGCAGCCCGGAGGAAACCGTGGAACTGAATTTTACTCTCGTGCTTCCAGAAGGACTGGATGAGGAAGATGTAAGCATCGCAGGTGCGGAGGAAGCTCGCTGGATTCTCGAAGAGGAAGGAAAAATAACAGAGTATAAGGTCTGTATTACGCTAGACTATTTGGAATAGAACGGAGGAAACTACAAATGCGTGACATAAGAATACAGGATGATTTATTTGAATATGTGAACGGGGAGTGGCTGGAAACTGCGGTCATTCCGGAGGATCGGCCCACCACGGGCGGCTTTGCGGATCTGGACCAGGATGTGGAAAAGACCCTGATGGCAGATTTCCGGGCCTTCGCCGCGGGCGAAAAGACCACGGATATTCCCTCGGTGAACGCTGCCGTCCGGCTGTACCGAAAGGTGCTGGATACCGAGCGCCGGAACCGGGAGGGCATCGAACCCGTGCTGCCTCTGCTGGACCGCATTGCGTCCATTACTTCCGCGGAGCAGTTGAACGCTGCAGCCAAGGAGCTTTCCTTTGCGGGCATGCCGCTGCCTTTCTCCTACGGGGTTGACGCGGACATGAAAGACGCTACCCGGAACGCTTTCGTGATTCTGGGACCCTCCATCATTCTGCCGGACACCACCTACTACGGAACGGAAGCCGGGGATAAGCTGCTTGCCGTCTATGCGGACGTGGCGAAAAAGGCCCTGGCCTATACAAAGCTGTCCGAAGAAAAAATTGCGCGGTATGTAGACGACGCCCTGGCTTTCGATCGGCTGGTGGCCGGCAAGGTCAAAAGTCAGCTGGAGTGGGCGGATTATGTGAAAAACTATAATCCCATGTCCGTAAACGACGTTTGCGAATACCTGAAGCCCTTTGATTTTAAGTCTTTCCTGCGGGATATTTACGGAGAAGATCTTCCGGAAGAAATTGTGGTGTACGACCCCCGGGCAATCCGGGAAGCCTGCGGCTACTTCAGCGAGGAAAGCTTTGCGCTTTACATTCACTGGGCGTATGTGGAGACCCTGCTGGGCGCGGCGGGCAGACTGTCCGAGGAGCTTTACGAGCTTTCCACGGTGTATCAGAGAACTTTGACCGGTGTGGCGGCCAATCCTACGCTGGAAAAAAGAGCCTACAAAACCGCTTCTGCTGTTTTCTCCGAACCGGTGGGTATGTACTACGGCCGGGAATACTTCGGCGAAGAGGCAAAGAAAGATATTGTCTCCATTGTAAAAAAGATTATCGAAGCCTATAAGCAGCGTGTTGCGAAAAATGATTTCTTAGAAGAGATCACCAAGGAAAAGGCGATTTTAAAGCTGTCCACCATCACCATCAAGATGGGTTATCCGGACGATGTGCGGGAGATCTACAATCAGCTTTCGGTAAACGAAGAGGACTCCTACTATCAGGCCATGCAGAAAATTGCGGCGCAGAAGTATAGTCATGAGCTTTCCAAGCTGCATCAGCCGGTGGACCGGACCGAGTGGCAGATGCCGGGTCACATGGTAAATGCCTGCTACGACCCCAGCCGCAACGATATTACCTTCCCGGCGGCGATTCTGCAGAAGCCGTTTTATTCGCTGCACCAGTCCGTTTCCGAGAATCTGGGCGGAATCGGGGCGGTAATCGCTCATGAAATCTCTCACGCCTTCGACAACAACGGTGCGCATTTTGACGAAAACGGAAATCTGTTCAACTGGTGGACCGAGCAGGATCTTTCCAGATTTAACGAACTGACGCAGAAAATGATTAAGCAGTGGGACGGTCTTCCTTACCACGGCGATCAGGTTAACGGCGAACTGGTAGTTTCCGAGAACATTGCAGACAACGGCGGTATGGCGGTAACGCTGCAGATTATGCACGATACACCGGATACCGACTTCCAAAAATATTTTATCAACTGGGCAAAAATCTGGTGCCGGAAGGCCAAGGAAGAATATATTCTTCTGCTGCTGAAGAATGATGTGCATTCCCCGGCAGAATTGCGGGCCAATATTCAGGTGCGCAATTTCGAGGAGTGGTACGAAACCTTCGGCGTTCAGGATACCGACGCCATGTATATTGCCCCAGAAAAACGGATTATCATCTGGTAGAACCAAAACTTTCGGCCGGAAAGAGAGGATAAATCTATGGCAGAACAGTATAAATATTTACGAATTCAGGGCCGGAACCTGGTCACCAACACACTGACCGGCAAGGGTATTTTCGGTCTCTGCATGGAACTGGTCCGCAACAAGACCATGGAGCAGGAGGACGAGGATCTTTATATGGAGATCGACTCCTGGTTTGCGGAGAATCTTCCCTGGCCGGAACCCTGCAAACGGCAGGAAAAGGTGGTCTGCTATTTTAAGACCGAAAATGCCGGAGAAATGCTGAAGTGGATCAAGCCGGCGCTATGGCTGCTGGACCGCTACAACGTACCGTATTACCTGGTATATACCAATACACCGGGTGAAATTGTCTACGAAGATCAGTTCCAGATTGTTGCCAGAGCGGACGACATTATAATTGAAGGGGTTCCGGAATCCTGGTCAGAAGAGCAGTAGCGCTTTCTTCACCGAAATCTCATATTATTTTGTATTGGAAACCCTTCCTTTTTTGCATATAATACAAAATGGTATGTAGTGTGTTAAAAAAACAGAGGACAGAAAATGGAAGTAAACGAAAATATCGAAGCTGGCGCGGGAAAATGTTCTCTCTGCGGTCAGCCGTTGACCGCTTTCGGCAGCAAGCAGTTTGCCGGCGGCATTCTCTGCCGGGACTGCGCAGGCATTGTTTCGGAGTGGATTTCCGACGAAGACCTGCAGCAAATGAAGCTTTCGAAGCTGAAAAGACACTTTGCTTACCGGGCGAAAAATGCGGAGAAATTAAAGGTCTTTTCTCCGGTAAAGGCAGTGGATGCGAAGTACGACCTCTACATCGACGAAAGCGCGGGAACCTTTGTAATTTCGAAGAAAAAAGACTACGTTAAGGACAATGCGGACGTGCTGAAGCTTTCCTCCGTTAAGGACGTGCAGATTTTGGAGGAATCCTGCGAAGGGGAAGACGCCGGCGTGGACGTGATGCTGGAAATGCATCTTCGGGGCTGGTACATCAAGCACGTAAAATTTCGAGTGAATGAATTCCCGGGTCTGGAAAAGGATTCGGAAGAATACAGAAAAACAATAGAAACAGCGGAGAATTATATTCGCGCTTTAAAGAAGCGATAGAAAGGAAGTCTGCAGAATATGGAAAGCAATAACGGAAGAAAAAAGCACATGGTAGAGGGCGATGTCGCCGAGATCAAGAAGTCCGAGGAGGCTCTGGGAACCGAGTCCGTAGGCGGACAGGAAGACAGAGGCGGCGTTCTCCCCAATCTTTTGAAGGGTCTGTTTTCAAAGGGGAAATAGAACATGGCAGCAGATAACAACAAAAAGAAAAACAGTTTTATTAAATTTATCTTCCTGGTGGCGGTAATACTGATTGCCGCAAGGTTTCTGTTCCCGGGCGGGGAAACCCCGGTGGAGCCTCAGGACGATGACGACAAGGAATACTATTCTCCCGCGTCTTCGGTTTACAGCTCTCAGTGGGCAGAACCCAGCAACGTGGAAATCGTAGTGCCGGAAGCAACGGAATCTGAGGCCCAGGCCGCCAAGATTCGTCCCAAGTACACCAAAATTCTGGGAAACAACAAGGACACCGTTACCGTGATGGTGTATATGTGCGGTACCGACCTGGAATCTCAGGGGTCCATGGCTACCTACG
>JAZUKP010000106.1:0-6805 GCA_045643345.1 Anaerovoracaceae bacterium
ATACTTAAGTTCTTTTACTTCGCCCTCTGCCTGATTCATGTCACCCGGAACGATCTTCCAACCCGGAAGCTTTGCATTGATTGCGATAGCAGCCTTGATAACGGCTCTTGTCTGCATTGCTGCGATTTCCGGATATGTAACTGCAAGTCTGCATCCACGGTGACCCATCATCGGGTTGAACTCGTGAAGAGAAGCAATGATGTCCTTGATCTGAGCAACTGTCTTGCCCTGAGCATTTGCAAGCTCTTCGATGTCCTTTTCTTCTGGCGGACCGAATTCGTGAAGAGGTGGATCCAGGAATCTGATGGTTACAGGGAAGCCCTGCATTGCTTCGTAAATTCCTTCGAAGTCGCCCTGCTGCATGGGTTCGATCTTTGCCAGAGCCTTTTCTCTGTCTTCTACGGTATCGGAGCAGATCATTTCTCTGAATGCGGCGATTCTGTCTGCATCAAAGAACATGTGCTCGGTTCTGGTCAGGCCGATGCCCTGTGCACCCAGTTCCAGTGCCTTGGCTGCATCGTAAGGGGTATCCGCATTGGTTCTTACTTCCAGCTTTCTGTATTTGTCGGCCCAAGCCATAACACGGCCGAATTCGCCTGCGATGGCTGCATCCACAGTGGGAATCTGTCCGTCGTAAATGTTTCCTGTGGAGCCGTCCAGAGAGATAAAGTCTCCCTCACAGAACTTCTTTCCGCCCAGTTCGAAGTACTTTTCCGCTTCGTGCATTACGATGTCACCGCAGCCGGAAACACAGCAAGTTCCCATGCCTCTGGCCACAACCGCTGCGTGGGAGGTCATTCCGCCGAATACGGTCAGGATGCCCTGTGCGGCCTTCATGCCTTCGATATCTTCCGGAGAAGTTTCTCTTCTTACCAGGATGACCTTTGCCTTCGGATCTGCTTCTACGGCAGCCTTGGCGTCTTCTGCGGAAAGAACGATGCGTCCTGTGGCAGCACCCGGGGATGCGCCCAGACCCTTACCCATGGGAACGGCGGCCTTGAGGGCTGCTGCGTCGAAGGTGGGATGGAGCAGGCTGTCCAGATTTCTCGGGTCGATCATCAGAACGGCTTCTTTTTCGTTGATCATGCCTTCATCTACCAGGTCGCAGGCAATTTTCAGAGCCGCCTGAGCGGTTCTCTTGCCGTTTCTGGTCTGGAGCATGTAAAGCTTGCGATTTTCTACGGTAAATTCCATATCCTGCATGTCGCGGTAG
This sequence comes from Anaerovoracaceae bacterium, assembly GCA_045643345.1. Lineage (GTDB taxonomy): Bacteria > Bacillota > Clostridia > Peptostreptococcales > Anaerovoracaceae > RUG13409. The sequence continues at coordinate 1,214 of JAZUKP010000106.1, forward strand.
TGGTTTTCCAGGGTGTGGCATACGCCAACGAACTGATCGTAAACTTCCGGCATGAGTTCGTGGAGCTGTGCGATGGGCATCGGGGTACGGATTCCTGCAACTACGTCTTCGCCCTGTGCATTGAGCAGGAATTCGCCCATCAGCTGCTTTTCGCCGGTTGCCGGGTCACGGGTAAATGCTACGCCTGTTCCGGAAGTTTCACCCATGTTTCCGAATACCATCGGCATTACGTTGACTGCGGTACCCCAGGAATACGGAATATCGTTGTCTCTTCTGTAAACGTTGGCACGGGGGTTATCCCAGGAACGGAATACTGCTTCGATGGCAGCGAAGAGCTGTACCTTCGGGTCTGTGGGGAAGTCGCTTCCGATTTTCTTTTTGTAAGCTTCCTTGAACTGTCCTGCCAGCTTTTCCAGATCTGCCGCATCCAGTTCGGTGTCGAATTTGACCCCTTTGGCTGCCTTCATTTCATCGATCAGATCCTCGAAAATTTTCTTATCCACTTCCATTACAACGTCGGAGAACATCTGGATAAATCTTCTGTAGCAGTCCCATGCCCAGCGGGGATTTCCGGATTTTTCCGCGATTGCGTTTACTACTTCTTCATTCAGACCCAGGTTGAGGATGGTATCCATCATACCCGGCATGGAAGCTCTGGCACCGGAACGTACGGAAACGAGCAGCGGGTTCTCCTTGTCTCCGAACTTCTTTCCGTTGATTTCTTCCATCTTTACAACGTACTGTTCAATCTCTTCCTTGATTTCTGCGGAAATCTTCTTTCCGTCTTCGTAGTACTGTGTGCAGGCTTCTGTGGTTACGGTGAATCCCTGGGGAACCGGAAGTCCGATTACGGACATTTCGGCCAGGTTGGCCCCTTTACCGCCGAGGAGCTCGCGCATGTTGGCGTTACCTTCGGTAAAAAGGTACACGTACTTGTGACTCATTTTTGTCCTCCTTAGACATTTTGTATATCAGGAACTATATTAATAAACGATAGAATTTTTTATCCGGTTACGAATTTTCTGCCGTCTCCGGATGCCGAAATGGGGCTGTCAGCGCCCGATAATTGTTTTCAGTCTGGCATTGACTGCTTCGTTATCAACCTGCAGAACCGATTTCTTTTCGATGTAGGCATTTTTGTATTCGCCCTGGTCCGGAACATGATACTGCTTTAACTCGATTTTCGTAATCATGGGAATTATTTTTCCCAAAAGACTCTTTACCTCCGATTTGGACATATTGGTGGAGAACATGGGAAGTATTTCGTCCGCCAGATTCCAAAGTTCGCCTGCGCTCAGGGTTTTAGCCTTGTTCAATATCACGGAGACCAGCTTTCTCTGCCGGTTGGTTCTGCCGAAATCGCTGTCCAGATGGCGGCAGCGGGCATAATTCAGAGCCTGCGTACCGTTCAGATGATATTTATCTGCCACGGTACCCACATCGAGATAGACCGCCTCTTTTTCGGTCAGCTCGATATCCACACCGCCAATCAAAGTAATGATTTTCTCAAAGCTGCTGAAATCCACCTCAAAGCCGCCGTCGACCTGCACGCCGTAGTTCGTCTTCAGCGTTTCCCCAAGCAGTTTAAATCCGCCGTAAAGGTAGGGTACGTTCAGCCGGTTGTCCTTGTATCCCGGAATCTGCACATAAGAGTCCCGCAGGAAGGAAATCAGATCCACTTCACCGCTTTTCGTATCGATACTGCAGAGCAGCATGGTATCGGAACGCTTGCGGCCTTCACCTTCCCGGCGGTCCTGGCCTACCAGCAGAATGTTGATGCGCTTGCCGCTGTCGATGGGCTCCACCTCCGGCCAGACGATTTTATTGACTTTTTCTCCGATCGGACCGGTTTCTTCCGGTTCGTCCTCGATCAGTTCCGCCTCTTCCGGTGTTAAAATTTCCTCATTTTTAATTCTTTTGATTTTCCCTATCATATGGTCCACAGTAAAATATCCTGCGGCTGCAAGCAGCAGAACTACCGCCAGTATGATAACCCCCGTCTTTTTTTTCTTACTCATTTCTCTCATTATTCCCCTCGTTTTTATAAATTCGGCGGGATGCAGATATTTCTTCCCGCGTCTTTCATATATACCAGCCGCAGCTTTGTGCCATATACTTCTTTCAGCGTTTCTTCAGTGATGATTTCCTCGCTGGGGCCCACCCGCAGATGACCGTTTCTGTCCAGAATGGCGGTGGTTCCGCCCAGCATAATGGCATGATCCGGGTTGTGGGTGGTAATAATTACCGCAAAGCCCCGTTCCTGCAGGTGCTTGATTACCCGCAGCGTTTTCAGCTGATTGCCGTAGTCCAGATGGGCCGTGGGTTCATCGAAAAGAATGGCCTTGGGTTCCTGCACCAGGGCTCTGGCAATGGTTGCCTGCTGACGCTCCCCGCCGGATATTTCGGTGTAGGGCTTATCTGCCAGCGCCGCAATTCCCACCTCTTCCAACACCCGGTTTACAATATCAAAATCCTCTGCCTTGGGTCTTTCGAACATGCCCACCTTGGGCGCTCTTCCCATCAGAACGAAATTGAAAACCGTATAGGAAAATGCCGGTGTATGGTTCTGGGGCACGTAACTTAAAATGGATGCCACTTCTTTCGGCTTCATGTCAGCAACATCCCGGCCGCAGAGGCGAATGGTTCCCCTGTCCGGGGTCAAAAGGTTGGCAAGAAGATTCAAAAGGGTACTTTTGCCGGCACCGTTGGGTCCCAGAATCGAAATGACCTGCCCCTCCTCCAACGAGAGCGAAACGTCCGAAAGGATCTGCCGTCCGTTCTTGGTATATGAAAAATTCAGTTTTTCCGCTTCGATAATCATGTAAGAGTCTTTCTTTGCCGATACAAAAGGATTGCGTAAAACGGTGCGCCGATCAGTCCGGTCAGGATGCTTACCGGCATCTCGGAAATACTGATGGTGCGGGTTAAGGTATCCACCAGCAGCAGGAAAATTCCGCCCATAAGTCCTGCGGTGGGAATCAGCTTTGTATTGTTGGGACCGACGATCATTCTGGCGAAATGCGGAATGACCAGACCGATCCAGCCAATGGTTCCGGAAATGCACACAGAGCTCGCGGTCATGAGTGTGGCGCAGGCGATGGCGATATCCCGGATGACCAGAATATTGGCACCCAGAGACTTTGCCTCGGATTCGCCCATGGAAAGGATGTCCAGCCACCAGGACATGGCGAACAGCACCACTGCCGGAACCAGCATGGGCCAGATCACCGACCCGATATCTTCCAGCGACACGTTGGCAAAGCTGCCCATGGTCCAGTAGGTAATGGCGGCCAGCTCGGTTTCCGGGTCTGCCACGTATTTAATAAAGCCCAGAATGGAGCTCATGGCGCCGCCCACGATAACGCCGGAAAGCACCAGCATAATGTTGGAGTCGCTCTTCATGACCGTGGGAATCAGTACCGTGATCAGAACCGCAAGAATGCCGCCCATAAAGGCAAAGGCGGAAAGATACATGCCGGAGAGACCCAGCAGAATTGCCACGGCCGCACCGATACAGGCGCCGTTGGAAACCCCCAGAAAGTCCGGAGACACCAGCGGATTCTTAAAAATGCTCTGATAGGATACGCCCGACATGGCCAGCATGGCACCGCAGAGGATGCTGGCAAGGATGCGGGGTACCCGAAGCCCGATGACCACGTTGCGGGTCATGTCGGTATACTCGCCGCCGGTGCCGAAAAGTTCCCCGAAAATAACCGAAAGACTTTCCTTCGGTGTAATGGGGTATTTTCCCGCACACAAGGCGATTACGATACACACAAAAAGAATTGCCAGTAGAATAAGGTTGATTTTCCAGGCATGAAACGTGCGTTTGTATTCTTTTTTGTTGTTTTCAGAAACGGTTTTCAAACAATTCCCCTAAAGTATTCGGTCAGAGTCTCCGGCATTTGGTCCCGGTTAGACTCGTTCAGCTCCAGGATTTTTACGGAAGGAAGACTGCGCAGCTCCTGGCAGAGTTTTGTGCTGCAGCCTTTCCGGATAACGCCCAGAATGTTTTTCCCGGAATGCACCAGACGCAGGATTTCGGAAGAATAAACATCCGCTTTTTCTTCCATCCAGCCGATTTCATCCAGAATAATCAGATCTGCGTTTTCAGAATTTCGAAGAAGTTCCGCACCCTTTGTGTCGAAGAGCTCGGGAAAACCGCCAATCCGGCGTTTACCCACGGGAAAGCCGCCGGCAGCAGAAAAAGTTTCGCCCGACGGATCTTCAGACAAAAGAACCGAAGATGAAGCGGAAGCCGGAAGCATATATACGTCCATACCGGCGCTCCGGGTAAAAAAACCGCCCAGACAAAGCTGCGGAAAAGCCTTCAAAAATCTTTGTATGGCGGTGGACTTTCCAATCTGCCGGTCTCCCGTCAAAAAGACGATCACTCTTTTACGTCCTCGGCGAAAGCAACGTTGTGATTCAGAATGCAGGGCTTGTTTTCTACCGGGCAATCAGAAAAGCAGGGTTTTCCAACCTTAGTAATCCGAATTTTTCTGCCTTCGATCTCCAGAATATCACCTGCCTGAAGGGTGCTGTAATCTATGCCATCGGTAACGATGTCTGCTTTGAATTTTTTAGTGCAGAATCCATCGATCGTTTTTATTTCTTCGATGATTTCTCCGGCCATTAAAGATACGCCGGCTTTTTTCTTATCTTCACTCATAGTTTGTAAACTCCGACAACAAAAATAAAGCGTCTTATTATTATATCATAAAATAAGAAAAAAAGCTCACAGATCCAAAGGATTGTGAGCCAAATGGTGCGGATAACAGGAATCGAACCTGCACGGTCTCCCACAGGAACCTAAATCCTGCGCGTCTGCCAATTCCGCCATATCCGCAAATCAAGCAGCCTACGCTCCGGTTTACCGGAATGGCGATCCTTGCTGCGATAAAAAAACAGAACCCGGTACCATGACCGGGTTCCTTACTGGTGACCCCAATGAGAATTGAACTCATGTTACCGCCGTGAAAGGGCGATGTCTTAACCTCTTGACCATGGGGCCTTATGAAAAACTCGCGACTTCCTACTTTCCCAGGCCGCTTCCAACCAAGTATCATCGGCGATGAAGAGCTTAACTACTGTGTTCGGGATGGGAACAGGTGTAACCTCTTCGCTATTGTCACGAGATTTTTCATTTTTGAAGATCGCTTGTACCTTCAAAACTGAACAATGCTATTTTATCCTTTTCTTAACCATTGGTCAAGTGCTCGACCTATTAGTATCGGTCAGCTGAATGCATCACTGCACTTACACCTCCGACCTATCAACGTGATAGTCTCTCACGGGTCTTACCATTTGTGGGGGAAATCTGTTCTTGTGGGGGGCTTCGCACTTAGATGCTTTCAGCGCTTATCCCGTCCGTAGGTAGCTACCCAGCGATGCCCTTGGCAGAACAACTGGTGCACCAGAGCTACGTCCATCCTGGTCCTCTCGTACTAGGGACAGCTCCACTCAAATTTCCAACGCCCACAGCGGATAGGGACCGAACTGTCTCACGACGTTCTGAACCCAGCTCGCGTACCTCTTTAATGGGCGAACAGCCCAACCCTTGGGACCTACTTCAGCCCCAGGATGAGACGA
>JAZUKP010000107.1:0-10398 GCA_045643345.1 Anaerovoracaceae bacterium
AATCCGGGTCTGCTGGGTGGCCCGCAGGCTGGAAACGAAGGGCTGAGTAAGAGCCACCAGAATAAAATTAACAGCGGCAATCTTCAGGTACTCTGCGCCCATCGCAATTACCTCCGGCTCGTCGGAAAAAAGGCTCAACACCTTTTCCGGAAAGAAAAAGCCCGCGGTAAAGAAAATCAGACTGGCGGCCAGGCAGGTGCAAAGCGCCAGACCGATGACCCGGCGGATATTTTTCATATCCTTCACGCCCCAGAACTGGGTGTAGAAGGTGGCACAGCCGGAGCAGAAGCCGAAGATCATCATCCATTCGATGGAAAAGGTCTGGGTGGCCAGGCCCACGGAGGCCAGGGATAATTCTCCCAGACTGCTGACCATCAGGTTATCCAGCAGCGTCAGGGAGGAAGAAATTAAGCTCTGCAGCGAAATCGGCAGAGCTATGCTTATCAGTTTTTTGTAAAATTGCTTGTCTGTATTGTTCATGGAAGAAGCGGTCGGGGCAGACAGTCTACCGGACCGCGGGTCCTTTCGTTAAGATTTTTTGCCGGTACCTACCGCGCCCAGAAGGGAACGGAGCAGCCAGACAAAGAAGAGCAGCACCAGCACGGGGATGACGCAGGAGGTCACCAGCATCACCGCCACCGCCTCGATAAAGTTGCCCAGAATGGTCTGCAGCTTTTTAAAAGCGTTGGAGGCACCGTTCTTGATTTTGGAAAGCGTATCCAGAAGACCGCCGGCGGAACCGTCATCCTCGTTCAGCTCGTCGGAAATATTCACCGCGGCTTCCACAGTCTGGTCGATGGACTCCTGGTAGGTGGCCTCGATCAGATTGGACACTTTTACACTGATGGGAATCACCAGACTCAGAGCCAGGGCGAAAACCAGCAGCTTTTTGGCGATTCCCTTCAGATTTTCTTTTTTGGTAAGTACAAAAATCGAGAACAGGGCGCAGGCCGCAGGAATCAGAATGACAAAGGCTGCGTAGCCTGTCACGGTCACCAGGTATTTTTCCAGAAAAACGGCGCAGAGCACAATCAGAAAATACCCGCTGATGTCCGCCAGCTTATCCGCAATCGGAGTACCCACGTCATCGGGAATCAGGGTGATGGCCGCCGAGGCCGCCGTAGCTGCCGCGGTCAGCTTCATAACCGTCTTCTCCTTTTCATCCAGGGTCTCGATGGTTCCCGCATGGAATTTGGGCGAAGCGAAGGACCCGGCCAGCACAAAAATCGAAACCAGTGCCAGCACCACGGCAATGCCCACTTTAATCATATCTTTCGTGGATTCTTTCATCTTCATGTTTCTACCTGCTTTCGTATTCTCTGCCGATCAGGTCGGGACCGGCCGCACCATATCCGCAAAAGCCTCGATCATGGCGGCGGTAATGCCCCAGATGACCCGGTCTTCCCAGAGATAGAAGCGCTGGGTCTGGATCTGCCGACGCCAGGGGTAATTCTTTCCCCCGTTGATCAGTTCGTAAGGGAAGTCCTCAGAAATCTGCGGCTTCCATTCAGTATAACAATGCCGGGGTGAATTCTCTATGAAAAATTGCAGCGGAACGGAAAAAATCTCAGAAACTTCATCTTTATTGAAGTTTTCCGGCATTTTTTTCAGCTTTACTACAAAAGGCGTCACCAAAAGGTCCGGGATATGATAGACCTTAGAAGGCCCGATCAACTCCGCTTCGGCCGGGTCCAGCAGAAGTTCCTCGGATAGCTCCCGCAGAGCGGCCTGCTCCGGAGTTTCCCCCGGTTCCGCCATGCCGCCGGGCAGACAGATGTCTCCGGGCTGGGAACCCACGCCGGGAGAACGCACCTCGAATAATATTTCGGTGCCTTTTTCGGTTTCCACCAGGGGAATGCATACCGCAGATTTGTGGCAGTGGTCGTCTAAAATCAGTCCCTGCCTGCAGTTTTGAAAAATTGATGTATCCATCGTTTCGCACCATCCCATGCATCATGAGCTTCGTTAAATATACTCTATCGGCAGTGCCAGAAGATTCTCTCTCAGATAGGTTTTTTTATCAATCAAGCATAAGATGACACCCATCCCCCTTGTCTTACCGGCAACCTTATCCAAAATCGTGTTGGCAGCAGCCATAGAAGATTTTGGATTACCCGTCATTTTTATCTCTACAGGATACAGAATACCGTTCTCTTCTATGACAAGATCGATTTCGTTTTCCGACGCAGTCTTGTCCTTTCCCCTGTAGTAAAAGATGTGAAAGGAGTAATCAAGCCCCTCATTCGCGTAGGATTTAACGATTTCCGAAACGACAAATGTTTCAAACACATTCCCGGCAACTGCGGAATTTTTCAAGGCATCCGCCGTTGTCCATCTGGTAAGATAACATAAAAGTCCGGTATCTCTGAAATAAAGCTTAGGGGTTTTTATGGCTCTTGTCAAAGCACTGTTGCTGAAAGGCTGAAGCAGGAAGACAATTCCGGTTCTCTCCAGAATAGAGATCCAATTTTTTACGGTTGGCTCACTGACCCCGACCTCATTTGCTATATTTCTGTAGTTCAGCAGTTCCCCGCTTCTTGCTGCAGCGGCAGTAAGAAATTTTGTAAACGTAAGATTGTTGGAAGAAATCAATTCATTGATATCTCGTTCAAGGTAAGTTGCAACATAAGAGGAATAATAATCCTGCCAGTCTCTTTCGACATCATAAAGCTCAGGATACGAACCTTTATGAATGATTGTCCAGATGTCTTCATAAGGCTTCATATGCTCTGCTCTTTGATTTATGTACTCCTCTGTGGGAATAAAATGGCAATTATAATCAATCCCGTGAATTTCTCTTAAGGAAAGGCCCAAAAGCTCCGTAACGGAAACCCTTCCCGCAAGAGATTCACCCATATCCTTCATCAGCTCCAGTTTCTGAGAACCCGACATAATGAAAAGCCCTCTTTCCTCTAAGCTGTCTGCTTTAATCTTTATTTCGTCCAATACAGATGCTTCTTTTTGAACCTCATCGATAAACAGCGGTGTCGGATTATTCAGAAAGAACAATTTCGGTTCTTCTTTGGCCTGAAGCCTTGTAAGCCTGTCATCAAAATTTGCAATATTGTATGAAGAAAATTCATGCTTAATCAGTGTGGATTTTCCAACCTGCCTTGACCCTGTCACCAAGATACATTTGGCCGTTTTTACTCGTTCTTTTAATTTTTCCGTTATTGCTCTTTTTATATACGCCATCGTATTTACCTCTGTTACAAGAGTATTTTAGACCGATATAAAATAAAAATCAAGAAAAAACGACTAATATAAATTCGTATTTTATATTAGTCGGCTGCGATCTTACAACTTCTTCAGCGGTGCCAGATCCTTGGCCAGTTTTTTGGTGCCGACGGAATCGAAAACGATGGTGATGATGTTGCCGGAAACGCTGATGACCGTACCTTCTCCGAACTTGCTGTGCTCCACCTTATCGCCCGGCGCCACGTCCGCGCCGGCCAGAGTGGCCTTTTTTGCGATTTCGCTGCTGGTGCGCCGCACGGCACCCGCTGCGGCCAGAGGTGAAACGTAGGGTCCTGCGGAATAGGATGCGCCGGTATCGTAGCGGTCGTAGGACTGGTAGCGGGACTTCTTCTCGTACACTGCGTCACCGGTCATAAATTTCCGGTCGATTTCCTTTAAGAAGGTGGATTCCGCCGGATATTCGGTCTTGCCGTAGAGCATGCGCTGCTCCGCAGCGGTCAGGAACAAACGTTCCTTGGCACGGGTCATGCCCACGTAGCAGAGCCGGCGCTCTTCTTCCAGGTCGTCTCCTTTGTCGATGGTGCGGTAAGAGGGGAAGATGCCGATTTCCATGCCCGGCATGAATACCACAGGAAACTCCAGTCCCTTGGCGGAATGCAGGGTCATGAGCACCACTGCATCCTGGGAGGGGTCGTGATTGTCCACATCGGAGATCAGGGCCAGGCCTTCCATAAAGGCGTCCAGGGTCAGGGTCTGCCCTTCCTCCAGCTCGTTTTCTTTTTCGGTGATGACGGATTTGAATTCCATCAGGTTCTCGATGCGGCCGTCCGCCTCCACGGTTTTCAGGTCTTCCAGAGCCTTTAAGTAGCCGCTTTTAACCAGCAGCTCGTCGTACACGTCGCCCACGGACAGGTTGTCCTTCTCCAGATGCAGGGAGCTGAGCATTTCGTAAAGCGCCCGGGCCTGCACCGCAGCTTTGGCGGAAAGGCCGTCCAGCACATCCGGGTCGCCCAGCGCATCCGTAAGGGAAATGCCCTTTACCTTGGCCAGGGCCTTGATTTTCTTTACGGAAGTATCGCCGATGCCCCGCTTGGGCTCGTTGATGATGCGCTCCAGCGACACGTCGTCCGCCGGATTGGCCACCAGACGCATGTAACTGATAATATCTTTAATTTCCTTGCGGTCGTAGTAACGCAGGCCGGAAAGCACCTGATAGGGGAGCCCTGCGCCGGAGAAACTTTCTTCGAAGCGGCGGGACTGCACGTTGGTGCGGTAGAGAATGGCGAAATCGGAGTAGCGGTAGTCCGGATTTTTGCGCATCAGTTCCCGGATTTTCGCCCCCACGTAGCGGGCTTCTTCCCGGTCGTCCTCGCACTTATGATACTCCACCTTTTCGCCCATGGGCGCCTGGGTCCAGAGCTTCTTGGACTTTCTGCCCTTGTTCCGGGAGACCACGCTGTGGGCTGCCTCGATGATGTTGCCGGTGGAACGGTAGTTCTGCTCCAGCTTGATGACCGCCGCCCCGGGGAAGTCCTTTTCGAACTCCAGAATATTGCGGATGTCGGCGCCCCGCCACTCGTAGATGCACTGGTCGTCGTCGCCTACCACGCAGATGTTGCGGTGCTCTTTGGCCAGCAGATATACCAGACGGTACTGCAGCATATTGGTATCCTGATACTCGTCCACCATGATGTAGCGGAAGCGGGCCTGATATTCCTCCAGCAGGTCCGGACAGGTTTCGAAAAGCTTTACCGTGTTCAGAATCAGGTCGTCGAAGTCCATGGCGTTGTTCTTTTTCAGTCCCGTCTGGTACTGGGCGTACAGAGCTGCCAGGTTCTTCTGCACCTGCTTGTTGATGGCCATGCGCAGGTCGATGTCCGCCGCAAATTTTTCCGGGGAAATCTCCTTTTCCTTGCTGTCGGAAATCACGGAGAGCACGTAGTTGGGGGCATACTGCTTTTCGTCCAGTTCCATGGCCTTGACCAGCGATTTGATCAAAGACTTCTGGTCCACCGGATCGTAAACCACGAAGGACTTGCCGTAGCCCAGCCGGTCCGCACAGCTGCGCAGAATGCGAAGACAGGCACTGTGGAAGGTAGAGATCCACATGCCGGGATGGGTGCCCACCAGAGCCTCCACCCTTTCCCGCATTTCCCCGGCGGCCTTGTTGGTAAAGGTTACCGCCAGAATGCTGTAGGGTGAAACGCCCAGGTCTTTGATTAAATAGGCGATGCGATGGGTCATGGTATTGGTTTTGCCGGAGCCCGCGCCCGCCAGAATCAGCAGAGGCCCTTCCGCCGTGGTGGCGGCCTGGTACTGCTGGGGATTGAGTTTTTCCAGATAATCCTGCATAAATGTTTCCTATTCGAATGTGAGAGGTACAAAACAGTCCGCGCTGAACAGGTACAGATCCGCTTCCGCCACCCGGATGCCGGTGATGGTTTCCAGCGCCTCCTTGTACAGCGCCAGCTGGAGCAGATACTCCTCCGCCAGCCGCTTTTTTTCCTCTTCGATATTTTTACTGTCCACCCAGTTGCTCTTGTAGTCCACGAGCACATAGGCGTCATTTTCTTTAAAGTAGCAGTCCACGGTTCCCTGGACCAGCACTTCCCGCCCCTGATACTGCTTTTTCAGGGTAAAGGGTGCTTCCTTGCGAAGCTCTTCCGCCCGGCACACCCGCGCACCCAGCTCCGAAGCAAAGAAGTTGGCAATGCGCCGGGGCTGCAGAACTGCGGCTTCGTCCGCCGTTAAAATTCCCTGCCCCTGCAAAGAAGCGATAAAGGCGGAGATTTCCGCTTCGGATTTGTGCTCCGGGGTAAAGGGCAGATGCTCCATCACCTTGTGATAGGCGGTGCCCACCGCGGCAGAGCCCAGCTTTGCCTTGCCGGTCATAAAGCGGGGCACGGCCGCTTCCTCTCTGAAATCATAGGGGATTTCACCTCGGCGGATGCGCTCCTCCGCGGCGATCTCCGAGACGGAGTATTTCTTTTTTGCACTTTCCGCGGCAGGCGGCGCGTAGTCAAATTCCAGTCTGCGGCGGATTTCTTCGGAAGGAAGTTCCAGCCCGGCAGCATCGGTTTCGAAGCCCTCCGCCAGCTTTCTGCGGAACTCGCTTTCCTGCTCCGCACCCAGCTCCAGGGTCTTTAAGCTGAAATCGCCGCGCGTCAGCACATGCACCCGGTCGGGGTCTGCGTAGGGCAGCATCATCTCCAGAAAACTGCCTGCAGACGCGCCTTTCAGGGCAAACACCGGACGCTTTTCCAAAAACCTGGCCGCATCCTTTACGCTGCCGGACAGCACCAGAATGTCCCGGGCCCGGGTCAGCGCCACGTAAAGCACCCGGATTTCCTCTGCCAGACTGTCCCGGGCTTCTCTTTCCCGGATCAGCTTGTAGCTGAGCGGCTTGGAATAGCAGAAATTCGCAGGGTCGGAAAGCACCATGGAGGCACCCATGTCCTTGTGGTAGGCCGCCCGGCTTGTACTGCTGCTCTTTTTTGCGCTGCTTCCGGTGCCTGCCAGCAGCACGAAGGGAAATTCCAGTCCCTTGCTTCCGTGCACCGTCATAATGCGCACCACATTGTCCTCCGCGCCCACAATTTTGGATTGACCGGTGGAAACCTTGCTGTTCGCCCCGGAAATATTTTCGATATATGCGATGAAGCCGGACAGACCGCCCGCATTTGTACTTTCGTACTCCGCCGCTTTGTCCGCCAGCGCCCGCAGGTTGGCCAGCCGCTGCTGTCCGTCCTTTAAGGCCGCCGCAAAATTCTGCATACCGCTTTCCTGGAGCAGATTCCAGATAAAATCAGGAAGCGGCAGCGCGGATGCCCGGATTCGCCAGCCCCGGATTTTTTCCGCAAAGCTGCGGCACTTCTCACCCAAAGCCGGGTTTTCAAAGGATGACGGATTTCCGGCAGCCTCTGCCGCGCAGGTTTCTTCATAACACTGCAGATAGTATTCCAGCGCCCTTGCATAGCTGATGCGGTTTTTCCCGCTGCGCCGGGCATGCACCCGGATTTCGGAAAGCTCTGCAGTGGTAAAGCCGAACACCGGAAAATACATCACCGAAATAAGGGGCACATCCTGGCGGAAATTGTCGATAATCCGCAGAAGATTTAGAAGCACCTGAATCTCCGGCGTATCGAAATAGCCTTCACTGCGCTCCAGATACACCGGAATGCCTGCCCGGGAAAGGGCCTGATAATACAGCTCCGCCTTTCCCTTGGCCGAACGCAGCAGAATGACCATATCCCGGTAGTCCAGGCTGCGGATCGCGTCCTTATCCTGAATGCTGCTGCCCCGGTAGCGGCGGATAATATCCACCGCCATTAAGGCCTCCAGCTCGTCTTTTTTCAGCTCCTCCAATGCCGGGTCTGCGTCCTCCGATTCTTCCGGAGCACTGTCCGCCAGAAAGATTTCCGGCTCGTAAATCCAGGGACCGGTATAAGGAAGCCCTTCGGTCAGCGCCGCATCCTCGTCGTACACAATGCCGGTGCTTTCCTTGGTCATGATGCCCGCAAAAACGCGGTTTACAAAATCCACGACCCCTTTCTTGCTGCGGAAATTGCTGTTCAAATCGATCAGCGCCGCATCCGGCACCTGTCCCGCCTTGTATTTTCCGTACTTTTCCAGGAAAAGCTCCGGCTCCGCATGGCGGAATTTATAGATGGACTGTTTCACATCGCCTACCAGAAACACGTTGTCCGGCCGGGAAATCCGGCGAATCAGCGTGTCCTGCACCATATTGCTGTCCTGATATTCATCCACAAAAATATATTCGTATTTCTCCCGCAGTTCTTTCTGTACGGCTTCGTTTTCCAGAATGTGCAGGGCAAAATGCTCCCCGTCAGAGAAATCCATCAGACCCGCCTCCGCCTTTTTGGCGCTGTAGCGGGCAGAAAATTCTTCGGTCAGACGGCAAAGCTGGGTCAGGGGACGCCGCACCGCCTCTTTTTCTTCGGTCAGGCGTTCGATGCTGATGCTGCCGTAATGCTTCTTGTACTCGTCCAGCACATCCTTGGCACCCTTATCCCGCAGCGCTTTAATCTGCAGTTCCAAAGCGTCCTTTCCGGCCTTTTCTTCCTTCGCCGCCCGCAGCTGCTGAAATTTCATCTCCGAAAGCATGGAAAAGCCCAGTTCCGGTGTTTCGCCCTCAAAAGCTGCCAGCACGGATTCCAGGGCCGAAATGTCCAGTTTTATTTTTTCGCCCAGCTTAGGCAGTTTATTTTCTTCGAACATCTGCAGCACCATGCGGCTGTAGCCGATGCTTTTTTTCACCGCTTCCGCGGCAAAAGACGCCGCCAGCGCAAGAAATTCCGCCGGGTCGAACTCCGGATCGTGCAAAAAGACCGCGGGCTCCGGCAGGGTGTCTGCATAAAAGTACAGTGCGGATATCATTTCCCGCACCGCCGCGTCGGACCGCACCCCCGCGTAATGATCCAGAAAATCCAGAAAATCCGGGTCCTTTTTGTCGTAACAATCCCGGAACATCTCTTCCATGGCTTCGTTTCGCAGAATGCTTCCCCGGGCTTCATCACAAATTTTCAGATCCGGATCGCAGCCGATAATATGATAATAGTTTTTTACGATTTTCCGGGAAAAGCTGTCGAAGGTGCAGATATCCGCCCGGCCCAGAAGGCTCAGCTGATGCCGCAGACTGCGGGACTTTTCTCCGTTGGTACAGACCTCCAGTTCCTTGTTCAGATCTTTGCGCAGCCGCTCCTTCATCTCTGCCGCGGCCGCCTTGGTAAAGGTGACGATCAGCAGATTTTCCAAAGAAACTCCGTCCTCCAGAATCAGCTTTTTGATCCGCTCCACCAAAACAGCGGTCTTGCCGCTGCCCGCCGCTGCGGACACCAGAAGACTTGTACCTCTTGCATCGATTGCTTTTTGCTGTTTTTCCGTCCAGCCCATTATTTGCTTTCCCTGATTGCTCTGCCCGCCGCCATGGCGCTGTGCCAGGCGTGGCTTAAATTATATCCGCCGCAGGGGCCGTCGTAATCGGTAATCTCCCCTACGAAGTAAAGTCCCGGAACCAGCAGAGATTCGAAGCTCTCCGGATTCAGTTCCGCAAGAGGAATCCCCCCGGCCGTTACCTGGGCATCCTTCCAGCCCTTGGTTCCGGTAACGGTAAATTTCACATTCTTTGCCGCAGCTGCCGCGGTCTGCGGATTTCTGCGATCCTTGCCCAGCTGCGCGTCCAGCCAGGTCTGCAGTTTTTCCGGAAGCAGACCGGAGAAAAAAGACTCCGCTGCATCCGTTCGGCTTTCCAGAAGGGCCGCCAACTCCTCCTCGGTATATTCCGGGAACAAATCCATGCGCAGCGCATATTCCTTGCCCGGGCCAAGGCGCACCTTGCCGCTCAGATTCATCACGCAAATGCCGGAGAGCGCGTCCCTGGTAAACTGCACCTCGCCCTCGTCCCGGCAGATTTCCGCGCCGCAGCAAAGCAGCGACACCGCCGCCTTTACCCGCACGCCGTGGAGCTTTTCCAGATTTTCCGCGCATTCCAGAGGCACCAGCGCCGGGATGGGCTTTTCCAGACTGTGCCCCAGATACTGGGCCCAGCGGTAGCCTTCGCCGTAGCAGCCGTACTGAATGCCGGCCTTTCCGCCCACTGCCGCCACCAGACGGCGGCCGGAGAACTCTCTTCCGTCATTGGATGTTACCACAAAACCCTGTGCAGTTTTCTGCACCGTAACCACGTGGGTGTCGCAGATGATTTCCGCGCCGGCCTTTTCCGCCGCATGCACCAGAGTCCTGACAAAACCCGCAGCCTCCCGGTTCCGGGGGTACATCCGTCCGTCCTCTTCTTCCACAGGAACAATGCCGATGCGCCGCAGCTGCAGCTCGGACTCCGCGGAAAAATCCGCCTTCCGGTTCAGGCAGTTGCAATGGCCGTTGCCGGTGGCATAAAGCTTCTTGCCGGGAAAGTTGTTCCGCTCCAGTACCGCGATTTTTTTGCCCGGTGCTGCGGCACAGACCGCGGTCATCAGGCCGGAGGCACCGCCCCCGAGAATCAATAAATCGTACATTTCGTCCTCCGAAAGAAATTTAATAAATTATTATACCATATCCGGCCCCGGGGTAGTAAAATAAAGCCATGGATAAGAACGGTAAAAAGAAGCTGACAGCCCTGATTTTTGTAGCGGTAGCCGCCGCCACCGCCGTATTCAGCGGAATGAACGACGAAGACGAAGA
>JAZUKP010000108.1:0-15080 GCA_045643345.1 Anaerovoracaceae bacterium
GGCTCCGACCTGCACTGAAGAAGGTGAAGAAACCAGAGAATGCTCTGTATGCCACGAGAAGGAAACCAGACCGGTTGACCCGACGGGACATGTGGAAGGCAATGTGGTAATTGAGAACACGGTTGCTCCGACCTGCACCGAAGACGGAAGCCACGATGAAGTGACTTACTGCACAGAATGTGGTAAGGAACTGAGCCGTGAAACCATCGTTGACCCGGCAACTGGTCACACCTGGGGCGAATGGGCAGTAACCACAGCTCCGACCTGCACCGAAGAAGGCGTAGAAACCAGAGAATGCTCTGTATGCCACGAAAAGGAAACCAGACCGGTTGACCCGACGGGACATGTGGAAGGCAATGTGGTAATTGAGAACACGGTTGACCCGACCTGCACCGAAGACGGAAGTCACGATGAAGTAACTTACTGCGATGTTTGCGGCGAAGAACTGATCCGTGAAACTGTTGTAGATCCGGCTCTGGGTCATGAAGAAGAGATCGTAGGTGCAAAGGAAGCAACCTGCACAGAAGACGGTTACACCGGCGACAAGGTTTGCTCCGTTTGTGAAGAAGTTCTTGAAAAGGGCGAAGTAATTCCTGCTCTGGGTCATGAAGAAGAAATCGTGGGTGCAAAGGAAGCAACCTGCACAGGAGACGGTTACACCGGCGACAAGGTTTGCTCCGTTTGCGGAGAAGTTCTTGAAAAGGGCGAAGTAATTCCTGCTCTGGGTCACGATTTCGACACAAAGAATCCGGAATACATCTGGAACGAAGACAAGACAAAGTGCACAGTTGTCTTTACCTGCACAAGATGCGGTGAAAAAGATGAGCACGTGCAGGATGTTGAGGTAGAAGACGAGGTTGTGACCGAACCTACCGAGACCGAACCTGGAAAGAAACTGGTAACCGTTACCTTTGTTGGCGCTGATGGCAACATCTATACCGAAACGATAGAAGTTGAAATCCCGGCGAAGAAGGCTCCGGATACAGGTCTTGTAATCAGCGGCATCGGCGCTCTCGGCGCCCTTGGCGCAGCAGCTTACGTATTCGCAAGAAAGCGTAAGGAAGACGAAGAATAATCCATTTTAGGTTTTGTGGATTACATTCCAAAAAGGGTAGGGCTGAAAGCATTCAGCCCTGCTTTTTTGTGATAAAATAAGAGTGCAGACGCTTTGAATTGATCGACGCGCTAAGATGATTCATAAAAAAGATGTCTGGTGGCAGGGAGGTTGCACTATGAAGAAAATACTGATTATCAATACTGGCGGAACCATCGGCATGACCAAGACCGAAAAAGGCTATATGCCGGATGCGGCGTATCTGCACAAAGCGCTGGAATCCATGGATGCGCTGCAGGCGGAGGGCATGCCGGACTGGAAATTAAAGGACATTCTGCCTCTTTTGGATTCCTCCAATATGACGGTGTCGGACTGGAACCGCATCGGCGTCATGATTGCCGAAAACTATGCGGATTACGACGGGTTTGTGATTCTTCACGGCACGGATACCATGGCATATACGGCCGCGGCGCTGTCCTTTATGCTGGAGAATCTGAACAAGCCGGTAGTGCTGACCGGGTCGCAGATTCCGCTCTGCGAGCTGCGCAGCGATGGCAGGGACAATTTGATTACTTCGCTGCTGATTGCAGCGGCGGGCATTGTGCGGGAGGTCTGCATCTGCTTCGGCGACAAGCTGCTTCGGGGCAACCGCAGCATGAAATATTCCGCGGACGAGCTGATTGCTTTTGTGTCGCCAAACTACCCTGCACTGGCGGAAATCGGTATCGATATTACTTACCGAAAAAGCGCACTTCTGCCGCCGCCTGCGGGTACGTTCCATTTCCAGCCTCTGGAGGAGGTTCCCATCGGTGTTTTGAAAGTGTTCCCGGGCATCCAGTTCGGGCTGTTTGAGTCTATTATGACCGAAAGCTTGCGGGGCATTGTGATCGAAACCTTCGGCACGGGGAATATTCCCAACACCGGCAGTTCGCTGCTGCCCATCATCGGCCGGGCCTTTGAAAACGGGACCATTGTGGTGGTATGTACCCAGTGTCCCCACGGGACGGTGCAGCTGGGAACCTACGAAACCAGCGATGCGCTGAAATCCTTCGGCGGGGTTTCCGGCACGGATATGACTACGGAAGCCGCCGTTGCCAAGCTGTACTATTTGTTCAGCAAAGGCTTGGATAAGAATGAAATCAAACGCCTGATGGAAGAAAATCTGCGGGGCGAAAAGAAATAAAAGGAAAGCAAATTGTTTTGAAAACCGGCCGTCAGCGCATTACTGCAGCCGAAATAATAAAAAGACCGCCCAGCCGGCGGCCTTTTTATGTATTTTAGAACTTGATTACTTTGGGTTCTGCGCCGAAAGCGGAAATGGTTGCGGTTCCTTCGGTCAGGCGGAATACTTCGCAGTTTCCGTCGCCGGCCTTGTACATTCCGGCGATGCTTGGATGTCCATCGATCATGTGCTGCTGGGCTTCTACCCGTTCATCTTCGATGGCCTTTGCTTCGATGCGGATCCACTTGCCTTTTCCGAATGCGCAGATTTCTACCTTCGGGTTTGCATGCATCTGCTTGGATACTTCCTTAACTTTACCGGTCTGGATATAGAGTCCTCCGTCGAACAGATCGAATGTTCCGAAGGGACGTACGCGCGGCTGGTCTCCGTCTACAGTTGCCAGAAAATAGGTGCCGCAGCTTTTTACAAAATCATAAACTTCCTGCATTTTAATACCTCCTTATTTCAGATACATTTATTATATCACGAACAGAAAAAACTGTATAATGCAAAGATTTGATAGAATAAAACAGGTCTTTTCTGTATAATGAATCTGCATCCCGGGTCTGAGGTTGAAAGTCCAGGCCAGCTATGGGCAAAGGGACCCACGTAAGCGGCGCGCAGGAGTCGCCCGTGATCATGGCATAGTTTAGAAGTAAGTCCTCGGAAAATCCGGTAAAGGCAAGTGTGGGGTCAAAGACCTGGTCAGCCGGGATGCAGTATTTTTTTCAGCGCGGGAGCTTCGGACCTTTTGGGTTCGGGCCAATATGTCACGGTGGAAATATGAAAATAAAAACGAAAAAGCTGTCCCACGAGGAAGTGATGGCGCTGCCGCGCCCGGAACACAAAAAGCCGCAGAAGCCAAGCAGGCTGCTGTCGGCGGTGATGCGCCTGATTGGCGCGCCGGATTTAAAGCAGGTGGCGTTTTCTTATACAAAAAAACGCATGGAAGCGGCGGGAGAAGGCCCCTGGCTGATTCTGATGAATCATTCCAGCTTTCTGGACCTGGAAATCGTGTCGAAGATCATGTACCCCAAAACCTACAATATCGTCTGTACCTCCGACGGATTTGTGGGCAAGGAGGGGCTGATGCGGGCGCTGGGCGCGATTCCTACCCAGAAGTTCGTTACCGATCTTTCTTTGATTTCCGATATTTCCTATGCGCTGAAAACCAACAAAACCAGCGTGCTGATGTATCCCGAAGCCAGCTACAGCTTTGACGGTACCGCCACGCCGCTGCCCCGGGGCATGGGCGTCCTTTTGAAGCGTCTGAAGGTGCCGGTGGTGATGATCACCACTTACGGTTCTTTTGCCCGGGACCCGCTGTACAACAACCTGCAGAAGCGCAAGGTAAAGGCGTCTGCGGTCATGGAGTGCCTGCTGACCCCGGAGGAGATCAAAAGCAAATCCGTGGAGGAAATCGGCAGCGTGCTGGACGAGGCCTTTTCCTTCGACTACTTCCGCTGGCAGGAAGAAAATAAAATTGAAATCGACGAGCCCTTCCGTGCGGACGGGCTGAACCGCATATTATACAAGTGCGCCTGCTGCGGCGCGGAGGGCAGGACGGAAGGCCGGGGAACACGGCTGCGCTGCCACGCCTGCGGCAAGGAGTATGAAATGGACACGCTGGGCAGACTGCAGGCACTGGAAGGGTCTACGGAGTTTCCGCACATTCCGGACTGGTATGCCTGGGAGCGGGCGAAAGTGCGGGAGGACATCCTGGCAGGCCGCTATCTTCTGGAGACCGAGGTGGAAATCGGCATGATGGTGGACTATAAGGCGATCTATATGGTGGGCTCCGGCGTGCTGCGCCACGATGCGTCCGGCTTTACGCTGGAGGGCTGCGGCGGCCGGCTGCACTATACCCAGCCGGTCAATGCCTGCTACAGCCTGTACTCCGATTATTTCTGGTACGAGCTGGGTGACATCATCTGCATCGGAAACAAGGACTGTCTGTATTACTGCTTCCCCAAGCAGCAGGACGTGGCAGCAAAGACCCGGATTGCCGCAGAGGAGCTGTTCAAGCTGGCGGGAGCAAAATAAAGGCTGCTGCCGGGGCGGTTCAAACCGGCAGGTGCAGCATGAAGAACGCCGGAATGTTTTTTCGGATTCTTTTCATTTGGATTTCACGAAACAATCATGCTCTTCGCATAGAATCTGTGTCATCGAAACAAACAGGAGGATGACATGAAAAAACTAAAAGCGGCCGCGGCGCTTGCCCTGGCCCTGATTTTGGCGCTGGGGCTTAGTTCCTGCGGGAAAGAAAATCCGATAAGCAATGAAGAAATTTTCGACGGGGCGAATAACATTCGTCTGAACGGATTTTCGGCGGAGTATAACGGGTCGCCGGTGGAAGAATTCGACTACACCTGGCATTGCGACCCCGCGGCGGTGCATGAAGAGGATAAAAATGCGCCGGCAGAGTATCATACCGGAAACAAGCCGGAAACCGATGCGCCGGTATATATCGACGGCGATTTGCCGTATTTTCCGCTGCTGGAGGAATCCGGTTTTCAGCTGGTAAATTACGACGGTGAGCAGGAATGGGTCTATTACTACACCGCGGAGGGACTGCGGCAGTACATTTTTGCCACTCTGCCCCGGCTGGGGAATGCGCTGCCCACACAGATGATGCACAGCGAAGAGGAGGCGGCCCATAACCGGGTGCTGCATATTACCAAGGCCGGAAAATACGTGCTGGAGGGGAATTGGCAGGGTCAGATTCGGGTGGAACTGGGCGATGCCGACGACTGCTTTGCGGACGAAAACGCTAAGGTGGAGATTATCCTGAACGGCGTGGAAATCAATTGCACGGTGGCTCCCGGTCTGCTGTTTGCCAGTGCCTACGAATGCGACAACGGCTGGGAAGACCGGTCGGAATATACTGCAGAGCCGGATCTTTCCGCGGCCGGCATAACGGTGTGGATTGCGGACGGCACGGAAAACAGCGTCAGCGGATGCAATATTTACCGCATGCTGAAGACAAAATACAAGGACGATAACTCCGGGGACGAGATAAAAGTTCAGAAGAAACAGCGCAAGCTGGATGGGGCCTTTTATTCCTGTGTCAGCATGGTAATCTGCGGCGGTGAGAAGGGGAACGGCACCCTGACGGTGAATTCTTCCTTTGAGGGCCTGGACAGCGAACTGCATCTTCTGGTGCAGGGCGGAAATATTACGATCAATTCTCAGGATGACGGCATTAACGTGAACGAAGACGGGGTCTCCACGGCAATGTTTGCCGGCGGAGCGCTGACAATAAATGCAGGCCTGGGCGCCGAGGGCGACGGAGTGGATTCCAACGGTTTTATTGCGGTGCAGGGCGGAACGCTTTGCATTAACAACGTGACACCGCCGGATTCTGCGCTGGATTCCGACTGCGGTACCTATTACTACGGCGGCACCGTAATAATTGATGGACAGACGCAGAATTATCAAAAAGGCTCCGAGATAAAAGAAGACGGCCCGGGTATGCCTGGCGGTCCGGGAAATATGGGCCCCGGCGGTAAGCCCGAACAGGGCGGCCCCGCAGACAAGCCTGGAGAACGGCCGGAAAATATGGGCCCCGGCGGCAAGCCCGAACAGGGAAGCCCCGCAGACAAGCCAGGAGAATGGCCGGAAAATATGGGCCCCGGCGGTCAACCCGGAGAAATACCGGAGCCTTCGGAAGGCGGTTCGGGTCAACCCGGAGAAATGCCGGAGCCTCCAGAAGGAAAACCGGGCGAAAATGGGGCAAATGGTCCCAATTCGTAAAAACAAGAGAAATGGTATGAAAAATTCTCATTTTTCCGGAAGAGTTGATGGAAAAATGACCCGAATGTTTAAAATCGCAGAAATGGGACCATAGAGCAGGTCCCATTTCTGCTTTTTCAATTGTTTTGGGTTTTCTTGCGGGCGAAATATGGTCCCAAACGCGCAAAATGGACGAAAAGTGCAGATGGAGAGCCTGCAGCGAGTCGCGATACGGCATAAATGTGGTCCCAAACGCTGAAAAAACGCAAAATGTGCAATTTTCTCACTATGCGGCAGCGCGACTCCTTCGCAGCGCGATTTTCTTGACTTGCGGCAGCGCGGCTCCTTCGCAGCGCGATTTTCTTGCCTATGCGGCAGCGCGGCTCCTTCGCAGCGCGGTTTTCTTGCCTTGCGGCAGCGCGACTCCTTCGCAAGGCGATTTTTTACGCAGCAGCCGCGGAATATGATATGATAGCACCATGGAAAAAGACGATAAAATCATTTTGGCAAAAATTGAAGATGCGCTTCGGCGCTGCGACCGGGAAAACCGTGTGATTTTCACGGATTTTCTGGATATGCGTCTGCAGGGCATGGCGGAGAATGAAATTCGCCGCAGCGGTGTCCGCTATCTTTTCTATGGCGGCTACGAGGGCTGCGAGCGCAGAATATTGGTCTTTCTGCCGGATTATGTGCAGCCGGACGATTTCCTTGCAGATCATCCGCTGGAGATTCTGCGGGTGACGCACAAGACGGGCGGCCGGAAGCTTTCCCACCGGGATTATCTGGGTTCCATTCTGGGGCTGGGCATTACCCGGGACAAAATCGGAGACATCATTGTATATCCCGAAGGTGCGGACATTATCATTCAAAAGGACATGGAGGAGTTTCTGCTGTCCAATTATTTCAAGGCCGGGCGCACGGAGCTGAGCCTTTCGGTGCATCCGCTGGCGGAACTGAATCTTTCCGCAGTTCGCACGGAGGAAATCACGGATACCGTGGCGTCTCTGCGGCTGGACGCATTTCTGGCGGCGGCTTACCGCTCCGCCCGGAGCAAGGCGGTGGATGCAGTGCGGCAGGGCGTGGTTTTTGTGAACAATGCTCAGGTGCTGAAGCCGGACCTGGAATTGAAGCAGGGCGACATTGTTGTGCTGCGGGGAAAGGGCAAATGCATACTGGGAAAAATCGGCGGAACGTCCCGTAAAGACCGCATTTTTATTACTATCCAAAAGTACATTTAATGGTATAATAAAATGTTCAGATAAGTATTTGTTGCAGAGAGGTTTTCACTATGACAAAAATCGATATTTTTTCCGGCTTTCTTGGTGCGGGAAAAACCACGTTAATCAAAAAACTCATTGCGGAAGCATATAAAGATATGAAGGTCGTTCTGATCGAGAACGAATTCGGCGAAATCGGCATCGACGGCGGATTTCTGCAGGATGCGGGCATCGAAATCCGGGAAATCAACTCCGGATGCATCTGCTGCAGCCTGACCGGCGATTTTAAGGAGGCTCTGAAAAAGGTGGAGGAGACCTACCATCCGGACCGTATCATTATCGAGCCCTCCGGTGTCGGCAAGCTTTCCGAGGTGGCGGCTGCCGTTGTGGCTGCCGGCGAGGGTGCCTTCGAACTGGGCGGTCTTACCACCGTGGTGGACTGCAAAAAAGCCAAAATGTATATCAAAAATTTCGGCGAGTTTTTCAACGACCAGGTTTCCGCCGCAAACTGCGTTGCGCTGTCCCGGGTGCAGATGTGCAGCCCCAAGCAGGTGGAAGACGTGGTGGGCCTGATCCGCATGCTCAACGAGAACGCGGTAGTGCTGACCGCTCCCTGGGAAGAACTGACCGGCGCTCAGATTTTTGAGGTGATCGACGGAAAATACTCCGTTTCCGCGGAGCTGGAAGCTCTGATCCGGGAGCATCTTGCCGAGGAAGAAGAGGAACATCATCACCATCATCACCACGACGGCGATGATGACGACGAATGCGAATGCGGTCACGAACATCACCACCATCACCACGACGATGATGACGATGACGACGAGGAATGCAGCTGCGGCTGCGGTCACCATCATCACCACGGTGACCACGATGCAGACGATGTGTTTACCAGCTGGGGCAAGGAAACCGCCAAGGCATTTACCGAAGAGCAGATTTCCGCAGCGCTGGCAGCTTTGGAGGACGCGGACCGTTTCGGTCTGGTGGTCCGGGCCAAGGGCATCGTTGCCTGCGCAGAGGGCGGCTGGATTCATTTCGATTATACCCCCGGCGAGGCGGAAATCCGCAAGGGCAGCGCAGCTCCCACGGGACTTCTTTGCGTTATCGGTGCGGAACTGAAAACCGAAGAGGTGGAAGCGCTCTTTTGCGCATAGCGCCCGGGCGTGAGTAGCCTTTGGCTGCATAGATTACAAGAAGCAACCGTTTTTTTTAGCTTAAATTCAGAGGAAATACAATGGCAAAAGAAGTACCGGTTTACCTGTTTACGGGTTTTCTGGAATCCGGAAAGACAACTTTTATTCAGGGTACCCTGGAGGACCCCCGCTTTAATTCCGGCGAGCGCACGCTGCTGCTGGTCTGCGAGGAAGGCGTGGAAGAATACGACGAGAGCCGCTTTACCGGTCACCGGGTCACGATTCAGTATATCGATGACCCGAAGCTGATCAATCCGGTAAATCTGGCCAATCTGGTCAAAAAATGCCGTGCGGAGCGGGTTTTGATCGAGTGCAACGGCATGTGGATGCTGGACGATCTGTTCATGGCCATGCCGGACAACTGGGTGGTGTATCAGGAGTTTTCTTTCGCGGACAGCACTACCTATCTGAACTACAACGCCAATATGCGGAACTTTACCTACGACAAGCTGAAGTCCTGCGACTGCGTGGTATTCAACCGCTATAACGACTCCATCGACAAGATGGAACTGCACAAGATCGTGCGCGGCGTTTCCCGCCGTACCGACATCGTTTACGAAAGACCGGGCGGGGAGACGGAGATTGACGATATCGAGGATCCGCTGCCCTTCGACAAAGAGGCGGCGGTCATTAAGATCGAAGATCAGGACTACGCCCTGTTTTACCGGGATTTGTCCGAAGCCATGGAAGATTACGAGGGAAAAACCGTGCAGTTTACCGCGCTTACCGGAAATTCCGAGCGGCTGCCCGCAGGCGTTTTTGTGGTGGGCCGTCAGCTGATGACCTGCTGCGTGGAGGATATCCGCATGGCGGGACTGGCCTGCGAGTGCACCGGCAAAAAGCCGGACGGCGGTATGTGGGTGAGCATCACCGGAGAAATTCACAAGAAAAAGAGCGAGGCTTACGGCCCCAAGCCCGGTCCCGTGCTTACGGTAAAGGCGATTCTTCCTGCCAACGAACCGGAAGAACCGGTTGCCACATTCTATTGATTCTGCTATTATTTTTTTGAAAGTTATTATAAGGAGTGTTGAAATGTTCAAAGAATTTAAAGAATTTATTTCCAAGGGAAATGTAATGGACATGGCGGTAGGTCTTGTTACCGGCAGCGCATTTACTGCGATCGTTACATCCCTGGTAAACGATGTAATTATGCCGGCCATCGGCGTTCTGGTTGGCGGAATAAACTTTGCTGACCTGAAAATCGTTCTGAAGGAAGCGGTTGCGGAAACCGAAACCACCCCGGCAGTTGCAGAAGTTGCAATTAAGTACGGCAGCTTTATTCAGGCCATCGTAAACTTCCTGATCGTTGCATTCGTAATTTTCCTGGTTGTAAAGTCAATGAACAAAATGCGTGCGGCAGCGGAAGCAAGAAAGGCTGCGGAAGAGGAACCGGAAGAACCCGCAGAAGAACCGGCACCGGAAGAACCGTCTGCAGACATCGTTCTTCTGACAGAAATCAGAGACCTGCTTAAAAAGGAGTAAATTACAGCTTCGTCGAAAAAAGGGGTATCCCATTGAAAAACATCGGGAGAACATCTGCTAACCGCGCAAAATTTGCGCCGCTTACAGCTGTTGCGGTTCTTGCTGCAGCGGCTGTTTTGACTTCTTTTATGCCGGATTTTACGGATGCGGAAACCTTCGGAATCTACTCCACCATTCCGGCAATTTTCCTCGTATTCTATATTTTCTTTACCAAGAGAATGTTTGAAGGCCTGCTGCTGGCATCTCTGATGGGCATGATCATGATGGGCCCCGCGGAGGTGCTGGACACCTTCTCAAATGCCATTCTGGAGGATATGATGTCCGAGGACATCGCCTGGCTCATTCTGGTCTGCGGCCTGATGGGGAGCATCATTGCCATGCTGGAAAAGGCCGGCGGTGCCTACGCCTTCGGCAACTGGGTAGCGTCCCGGGCTAAAACCAAAACCGGTGTGCTGATGTGGTCCTGGGTTCTGGGCATGATTATCTTTCTGGACGACTATCTGAATGCGCTGGTGGTGGGCTCCTGTATGGCACCGGTATGCGACCGGCACAAGCAGCCCCGGGAATTCCTGGCCTACATCGTGGATTCCACAGCTGCCCCCATGTGTGTCATCATTCCGATTTCCACCTGGGGCGTTTTTGTGGGGAAGATTCTGGAGGAAAATAACTGGGCGCCGGACGGTCAGGGACTGTTCTATTTTATCAAGACCATTCCCTACGATATCTACGCCTGGGTGGGTGTTATTATCATTCCGCTGTTTATCTACGGTATTATCAAACCCTTCGGCCCCATGAAGAAGGCTTATGAACGAATCGAAGCCGGCGGGCCGGTGGCACCTCCGGGCTCGGAAAAAATCGATATTCACGGCGGTCAGCTGAACGTCGATGTGCCGGAGAATCCCAGAATGCGGGATTTCCTGGTGCCCATCGTGTCGCTGATTTTCTTCACCTTGTTTGACGTTACCAATTTTGTGCACACCGGAGACTTCTTCGGTTCCATCTCCATCGAAAGCATCGCTATGGAGCGAGGTGTGTACATTACCATGGCGGTCTGCTTTGTTTATTACATCGCAGAGGGTGTGCTCACTGCGGAAGAGTACTGGGACTGCACCATGAACGGAATCAAGAACATGTTCAATTCCATCATGCTGATGATCCTGGCCTTCCTCTTTGCGGCTGTCAACGAGGAAATCGGATTTACCCAGTACATGATCGAATCCTCGCTTCGCTGGATGACCCCCCAGCTGATGCCCGTCATCGTGTTCCTGGTGCTCTCCATCACAGAGTTCGTGACCGGAAGCAACTGGGGCATGTATATTATTGCGCTGCCCATCGTCATTCCGCTGGCCCAGGAGCTGGGCGTGAATGTGGCTCTGGCTGTAGGCGCGGTGATTTCTGCCGGTGTGTTCGGCAGCCACATCTGCTTCTATTCCGACGCCACGGTCATTACCTCGGCGGCCTGCGGCTGCGAAAACTTTGCCCATGCTAAGACCCAGATTCCCTACGGGCTGCTGGTCTGCGTCATTACGCTGGTGGCCTACCTGGCCTGCGGATTCCTGCTCTGATGGCAGGGAAAAAGCTGCTGCGCACCGCAAACGAAAAGCAAAAAAATACCCGAAGCTTTAAGGCTTCGGGTATTTTAATTCGGACTTTGTTTTACAGAGCGGTTACCGTTCCGCGTATTTTTCAGTACTGCGTCAGCTTTGTGGGCCTGCAGCAGCCTTTTCCCAGGGCTCTTTCCATATTTATGATGAATTTCGGAAGAATATCGTTGGGTACGTAGGCCTGAATGCAGCCGGCGAATCCGCCGCCCATTACGCGGCAGGCACCTCTGCCGGAAAGGAAGAACTTTGCGCTGGTGATGGCCATTCCCAGACCCTGATCCAGAATGCTTCCTGCGGGGATCACGTTCTGCAGCAGCATCCAGGAGGAGTCGCCGCTGCGGTTGACCAGCCCCAGATATTCATCGATGTTCCCGGTCTTCAGGCAGGTTGCCATCTGCTCCACCCGGAAGTTTTCGTTGAACACATGCATGGCCCGCAGCACGGCACGGTCGCCGGCGTATTTGCGCAGCTCGGAAATCTGGGAGGCAAACTGCTTCTTGTCCACCTGAGAAAGATTGTCCTGATAAAAATAGTTGGAAATTTTCTGCAGCTCCAGGGTGATTTCGCTGTAGGCCTCGGTCAGGTCTGCGTGACTGGTGCCGCTGTCGATAATGCAGAAGGTGTAGCCCGCTTTTTCAAAATCGAAATTCAGATTTTCCACCATGG
Source organism: Anaerovoracaceae bacterium (assembly GCA_045643345.1). Taxonomy (GTDB): domain Bacteria; phylum Bacillota; class Clostridia; order Peptostreptococcales; family Anaerovoracaceae; genus RUG13409. The sequence goes on from JAZUKP010000108.1 coordinate 12,171, forward strand.
GGACAGTGCTGCCGAAATCGATTTTGATGATGCCTCCGTGGGCGCAGCTCATCTGATCCATCAGACCGCAGGGCTTGCCGTAGAATACGTTTTCCGCATATTGAGCATTGATGGCAGTGGTGGTGGCATCCTGAGGACAGTGAAACAGGTCTTCGATAATCCTTGCTGTCAGAACCTCAAAGCAGGCGGAACTGGAAAGTCCGGAGCCTACCGGGATATCGGATGTGATAAATGCGTTGAACCCGGAAACTTTGCCTCTGTATTTGGACGCAACGCCCCGAACCAGCGCTGTGGTGGTACCGTATTCGGCTTTTTTGACACCCAGATCGGCGGAGTCAAAAACAACTTCCCCAAAACCGTCGGAGCAGATACGAATCTGTGTGGTTCCGTTTTTTGCGGCGGCGGCGTGCATTGCCCGGTCTACCGTGGATGCAATGACCAATCCGTGCTGATGGTCCGTGTGATTTCCGCCCAGCTCGGCTCTGCCGTAAACGGTAAACTCTTTTTCCGCAGCGTAACCAAAGCGCTGCAGAAACTTTTCCTGAATTGAATTCATATTAAAACCTCATAACACAAGGAATACTATACCACAAATGAACCGCTTTATATAGGACATTTTTTGTGGTACAATAATATATTAAATTTTGAGAAGAGAGGGGATTTTTTTATGAATAATTCTCATAAATCCGTAAACATGCTTTCCGGACCTCTGTATAAAAACATTCTGATGTTTTCTCTGCCGATTGCGGCATCCGGTTTTCTGCAGCTTCTGTTCAATGCGGCGGACCTGGTGGTAGTGGGTCGCTGGTGCGGTTCCGGATCCCTGGCGGCAGTGGGTGCTACCAGTTCTATATCCATGCTGATCGTCAATCTGTTCATGGGTTTCTCCATTGGTGCCGGTGTGCAGGTATCTACCGGTTTGGGTGCGAAAGACGATGTTAAGGTGCACAACGCTGTGCATACCAGTATCCCCTTTGCCTTTATCTGCGGTTTATTTATTGCAGTTCTCGGTTTTTTTATTTCCCGTCCCATGCTGGAATACATGTCTACCCCGGACGATATTATTGATTTATCCACCTTGTATCTGCGCATTTATTTCTGCGGAATGCCTGCCAGCCTGGTTTACAACTACGGTGCGGCCATTCTGCGTGCCAGCGGAGATTCTGCCCGTCCCTTAAAATATCTGTCTATATCCGGCATTTTGAATGTGCTGCTGAATATCATTTTTGTGACCCAGCTCGATATGAATGTGGCCGGTGTGGCCCTGGCTACAGCGCTGACAACTGTTTTATCCGCTGTTTTGACACTGCGGGCGCTGTCCAGAAGAACGGACGCCTGCCGTTTGGACTTCCGGAAGATGCGTTTTAACAAAGAGAGCCTTCTGGCCATTGCGCGCATCGGGCTTCCTGCGGGAATTCAGAATTCCATGTTCTCGGTTTCCAACATGATTGTTCAGGGCTTTATCAACGAGTTCGGTACCGTTGTGATTGCGGGGAACTCCGCGGCACAGAGCCTTTTGGGCTTTGCTTTTACCTTCCTGGACAGCTTCAGTCAGGCTTCCGTGAATTTTACCGGGCAGAATTTCGGAGCCCGGCAGTACGACCGTATTTTTAAGGTGCGGAATTGCTGCTATGTATATGAGTTTATTTTCGGCATGATTATTCCGGGTATTCTTCTGCTGTTCTCGGAATCCCTGCTGTCTATCTATGTGCCTGACGACCCCGAAGCGGTGGGTATTGGCGTAATTCGTCTGACCATCGTGGGTCTGACCACTTTTATGAACGCCATGCTGAACACCACTTCCGGCGTGATGCGCGGCATTGGTTATTCCGCGATTCCTATGGTTATTTCGGTGGTTGGCATCTGCGGTATACGGCTGTTGTTCGTATATACCGTCTTTGCACAGCCCCGCTTTCATACCCTTCAGGTGCTCTATATGGCAAACCCGCTTTCCTGGATCATTTCGTTCCTGATTGCAACGGCTGTCCTGAAAGTGCTTGCGAAGAAAACATTAACCCCTTTAGAATACGAAACAACAGGAGGAATTTAAATGAAAGTTTCAGAAAGCAAGTATCTGAAAGAGAATAAAGCTCTTTTCAAAAAGCTGCAGCAGACTCTTTCGGAAAAGTACGGATACGTTTCCGTGCTTGCGGCAGACGGACGTCAGCAGAACTTTTCTGTCAGCGCCCAGGGCGTGCGTATTTCCGAAGGAGATATGTTCGGCAAGAGAGGCTTTGTGGTGCGGGTGCATAACGGAAGCGCGTATGCCGAATACGCAGCCAATGAAATTTCCGAAGCGCTGATTCCGGAAATTTCGGAAAAAATTGCGGTGCAGCTGGCCTCTATGGCGGATGCCTGCCCCCGCTGCGAAACGCCGGTGATCGAGGAAGAACCTCTCGTGTTCGCCAAGAGCACCGAATATCAGATTCACCCGGAGGAACTGGGCGACGAGAAGATCATTGAAAAGCTCTCCGCCATCCGGGAGAACACCAAGGCCAAGGATGAACGGATTTTGGACGCCATGGCGGGAATGTCCTACCAATACTATAATAAGCTCTTCCTTTCCGATAAGAAGGATATGGAGCAGAACGTGCTCTGGACCTGCGCCAATATGGCGGTAATCGTCAGAAAAGGGCAGGAGATGAAGCAGTCCTACAAGGGCTTCTCTCTGCTGGGCGGCGCCGAGCTTCTGGACGAAGTGGAACAGTACGCCGACGAAGTGGTGAAGACCGCCATCGATCTTCTGGACAGTGAACCCATGGTACCCGGCGAATACGACTGCGTCTGCTCTCCGGAAGTAACCGGAATGATTGTGCACGAGGCTTTCGGTCACGGCCTGGAAATGGATATGTTCGTAAAGGACAGAGCTCTTGCCAAGTCCTGCATGGGCACACAGATTGCCTCCAAGCT
>JAZUKP010000109.1:0-16111 GCA_045643345.1 Anaerovoracaceae bacterium
TCGTAGATGGGGGTTCCGTTCTTATCCTCCCAGCAGACAAACTGACAATTTTTCTTTTCGGGAATGGGCAGCTTTGGCAGCTTTTGTCCGTTCTGGATCACTTTGGAATCTACCTTGGTACCACCCTTGGAATCGAAGCTGATAGTAAAGCTGGATTTTTCCCACTTGGCGTAAAGGGTAATGTTTTCACAGGCTAGCAGGGCTCCTTCGGCAATGGTCTTACCGTTCTTATCCTCCCAGCAGACGAAGCGATAGCCGCTTCTTGTAGGGGTGGGCAGCTTGGGCAGCTTTTCTCCTTCATAAACGGTGATAGCTTTTTCTTTGCTTCCACCCTTGGAATCGAAGCTGACGGTAAACTTATTCTTCTCCCATCTTGCGTAGAGGGTAATGTCTTCGCAGGACAGAATGGTTTTATCCTCTATTTTCTTGCCGCCCTTTGTCTCCCAGCATACAAAGACGTACCCCTGCTTCGTGGGTGCAGCAGGCAGTCGGATGGCCTGACCGTCCCGCATATTGATGGGGTCAAGCTCCGGAGAACCGCCCCGGACGTCAAAGCTGACGATGTAGGTGGTTTTCTCCCATCTTGCATAGAGGGTAATATCTTCGCAGGGCAGCTCGGAATCTACGGTAATTTCCTTGCCGCTTTCGGTTTCCCAGCAGATAAATTTGTGGTCTTCTCTTGCGGATTCGGGAAGCTCCTCCAGCTTCTCGCCTTCCTTCAGGGTGATGGGGGCAACCTCGGTACCGCCCTTGGAATCGAAGGTGACGGTAAAGGTGTTTTCTTCCCACTGTGCATAAAGGGTTAGGTCCGGTCCTTCGTAAACCGAGCCCTCGGCATATTCTTTTCCGGCGGTATCCGCCCAGCCTGCAAAATGATTTTTTTCCAGGGTGGGAGCCTGCGGAAGTTCCAGGGGTGTACCGCAGACGTAGGAAATTTCGCTGCCGGGCGCACCTCCGTTGGGGTCGAAGGTAATTTTAACGGTGTCTCCGATCCATTTTGCGGTAAGGGTCACATCTCTGGTGGGGGTAAAGGGGGATCCTACTTTGGTTTCTCCCAGATACCAGCCGTCAAAAGTATAGTAGTCTTTGGTAATTGCCGGCAGTTCTACGGATTTTCCTTCCTTGACGCTTTGGGTCTGGGCTGCGGTTCCTCCGTTGGAATCGAAGCTTACGGTGAATCTTGTTCTGCCGGGACCGTCCAGAAAATACCATGCTGCGACCGCGCCGAGAAGTAGAACGGCTACGATGGCAATGATGATTCCTTTGCGGGACTTGGTTTCCGGATTATGTCTCATATCGGACTCCTTTCTTTGTTTTCTCTATGGAGGTTCTCTGCGTATTATTTTCGCGGGAACCGTGTGCTATTTCCAATTTTTCAGTACGGCCAGAGAATTCATAAAACGAGGCACATACTGTATCTTTTCAAACCAGAAGCGGCGGATGTCGCGGCCCTGGTAATAAGCGATAAATCCGAAGCAATAGTCTGCGGAAAAGCCCTGGATCTGCTCCAGCGGCACCCGGATTTCCTCGGCTTCGTCCTTGTAAAAGAAGCCGTTTTTGTCCAGCCGCAGCAATCCTTCGCCGCAGAAGCGGTAGTCGCCTTCCTCGCCGATGCGCAGCATATATTTTTTTACGGAGAATTCCAGGCAGGCGTCTTCCGCGGCCCAGAAGCTGCGTTCAAATTCCAGCTGACTCCGGTTCCAGGCGGAAAGATTGTCCGGGAGCTTTTCGTTTTCCGGCGCAAAAAACATTTCCGGCAGCAGCTCTGCGGACGCACCGCAGGCGCTGCACGTCAGCCGGCTGTTTTGATCCGTCAGGGTGTACAGCCCGCCGCAGGCAGGGCAGCGGTAGAGGATTTTAGATACCCCTTCCATATAGCCGCCCTTGGTTTTGGCGTAGCGGTTTCCGCTGCCTCGCAGTTCCTCGGAAGCGTCGTAGCGGAAGGCTGCTTCCAGCTTTTCCAGAATTTCTTCCGGGCTCTTTTCGGACAGCTCCTCCGGCGTGAAAAGACAGTTTAAATCGCCGCTCAGCTTGCCCCGGATAATGCCGCCGTAGTTGTAGGCGGGCTTAATATAGTAGCTGCCCCGGGGAATCAGAAGGGCCACCGGCACGCCCAGGGTTTTTAAGAGCTTTGCCGTGGAAATGTCGTTGGGGTTCTGGGTTCCGTCCATGGAAACCCGACCCTCCGGCATCATGCCCAGCACGCATCCGCTTTTTACGGTCCGCATGATTTCCTTAATGGCGGTAATGTCCGGCGTAAACTGCTTTTTGGGAATGACCCCAATCAGCCGCAGCAGCTTGCCCGTGATGCCCTTGTAGAGCTGCTGGGCGCCGGCCACAAAGCGGGTGTAGCGGGGAAAGCAGGCTGCCAGCAGCACCACCGCGTCGATTTCCGAGGGGTGGGCGCAGAGCACCACAAAGCTCTGCCCGGATTTTTTCCAGGTTCGTACCTGCTCGTCCGTCCGGATTTTCAGTCCCAAAGCAATGCCCGCATATATTTTTACCACCACGGCCATGAGCCAGAAAATCAGGCGGCTTTTCAGGCTTGCCGGATTTTTCTTTTTTTTGTCGTTCATATTCTTCTCCGCCGAAAGCACAATTATTTACATTATACTACATAAACCGGCGGCTTCGCAGTAAGTATTTCGCTGCCCGGCTGTGTAGATATTAGCACCCTTTTGTGCCGGGTTTGTGATTTTCCTGCGAATTCCTCTGTATCTTGCAGAGAATGTGGTATAATACAAGACTGAAGAATTGTCAGGAGTACTATGGAGAACACGAATTCTACAAAAATAATCCGCAAACTGTTTTTGACCCTTCTGCCGGTGCAGGCGCTGGCGGTGGGGCTGCCGGCCATCAATGCGCTGGTGAGCAGCTTTGTCATCGGAAACTATATCGGCCCGTCGGCGCTGGCGGCCATCGGCTTTGCCAGCCCCTTAAACAACTGCGTGGCGGCGGTCAGCAGTACGCTGGCGGTGGGTTCGCAGCTTTTGTGCGGTCAGTACCTGGGTCAGGGCGACAAGCAGGGGGTGCGGCGCAGCTTCTGCTCCGCGGCGGCGCTCTGCGTTTTGCTGGGATCGGTCTTTACAGCGATTTCCGTGCTGCTGCCGGAAAGCGTTGCGAAGCTTCTGGGCGCTTCCGAAGAATCCGCGGTCATGACGGCGGAATATATACGGGGCCTGGGTACGGGCATGGTATTTATCGTGCTTTCCGCCTGCCTGCTGCCTTTCCTGCAGCTGGACCGGGCGGCCAAAACCGCTTCGGCGGCGGTGGTGACCATGGTGGCGGTGAACATCGGCTTTAACTTGCTGAACGCTTTTGTGCTGCACTGGGGCATGCTGGGCGTGGGACTTTCCACCGCGGCGGCCAATCTGGCGTCCGTGCTGGTGTGCCTGCCCCACTTTGTTTCCGGCAGTCAGACCTTCCGCTTCTCCGCAAAGGATATCCACGGCGGAACCGTGGGAAAAATCTTCTACCTGGGACTGCCCTCTGCGGTGTCTCCGGTATGTCTGGTCTTCCGGGACCGGGTCATCAACCAATATGTGTTTAACCTGGGCGGCACGGCGGCCATGTCTGCCATGGCGGTGGCAAACAACCTGTCTTCCAGCATCGGCGCTACCATCGAGGGCGGCTACAGCGGCTCTGCCAATCTGCTGTCCAGCGTGCTGGTAGGCGAGCGGGACCGTCAGTCCCTATCGGATCTGCCCAGGACCATGATGCGTTCCATCAGCGGCCTGTATCTGGGTGCCTACGCCATCGTATTTTTCTTTGCAAAGCCCCTGGCGCTGTTCTTCGGTGCGGAGCCGGAATTTATATCGGTTTACGTGCTGGTCATCCGGCTGTTTAACCTGTGGTTTGTAACCAATATTTTTAAATCGCCAACCATCTGCATTTACAGAGCCCTGGGCATGGTAAAGACCGTGTCCGTGTTCTATGCACTGAACACCCTGGTATTTCCGGTGGCGGCCTGCCTGCTGCTTTCCGGCAGTCTGGGGCTGGCGGCGTCTGTCAGCACCCCCTGGATTTCGGAGATCCTGCTGGTGGCAAGCTATATCGTATATTACCGCATCCGGACGGGACGCATGCCTCGGTCGCTGTCCCGCATTACGGTCATTCCGGACAGCCTGAGCGTACCGGAGGAGGATTGCTTCTCCGCTGCCATTCAGACGGTGGAGGAGGCTGCGGCGGCATCCGAAGCGGTGGTGGAATTCTGCAAAAGCAAGGGACTTTCTTCCCGGACTGCCTATTACTGCGGTCTGTGTCTGGAGGAAATGACGGTGGATACGATTCTCCACGGTTTTGCCGGAGGAAAACCGGGTCAGTATACCATTGACCTGCGGCTTTCTTATCAGGACGGCGGTGTGTGCGTGCTGCTGCGGGATAACTGCCCTCATTTCGACCCCAACGAATGGCTGGCACTGTACGCGCCGGAAGACCCGTCCCGGAGCATCGGCATCAAAATGGTGGCGCAGCTGGCAAAAAAAATGGAGTATTCAAGTACACTTGGATTAAATGTATTAACGATAAATCTTTAATTTTTGGAGGAAAACATGGAACTTATCAAAACTCAGGAAGAAAACAAACTGACTATTGCGCTGTCCGGCAGATTGGATACCACCACTGCACCGCAGCTGGATGAAGAGCTTTCCGGCAAGCTGGAAAACGTTACCGAGCTGGTACTGGACTTTGCAGATCTTGCCTACATTTCTTCCGCAGGACTGCGCGTGCTGCTTTCCGCACAGAAGGTAATGAACAAGCAGGGCGCCATGGTGGTGAAGAACGTCTGCGAAGAAATCCTGGAGGTCTTTAATATTACCGGTTTCTCCGACATTCTTACCATCGAATAAACAGCGGAACCTGATATGAAAGACGCATATTTCAAACTTTGCGTTGCCGCGTTTCTTCCTGCTGCAGCCGCGGCCCTTATTGCGCTGCTGGAAAAGAAGAACGTGTGCGCAAAATTGAATCCGAAGCTGAAGCAGCTGATTATCGGCATTGTATTCGGCGGGTTTGCCATTCTCGGAACCGAGTGGGGCATTTCTGCCGGCGGCGCGCAGCTGAACTGCCGGGACGCAGCGGTACTGATTGCCGGCCTGTTTTTCGGTGCGCCGGCCGGTATAATCGCCGGAGTTATCGGTGCCGCAGAGCGCTGGATCGCGGTGGCCTGGGGGGTCAGTATGTTTACCCGGGTGGCCTGCACGGTTTCCACATTTCTTGCGGGGATTTACGCGGGACTTCTGCGCCGGCACATGTTCGAGAACAAGCGGCCGGGATGGCTTTTATCCATGGCGGTGGGTGTGGTAATGGAAGTGTTCCACATGACCATGGTTTTTCTGACCAATATGTCGGAGCCCACGCGGGCCATGGCGGCTTTAAAAGCCTGTGCCGCACCCATGATTGCGGCCAACGGGCTTTCGGTCATGCTGGCATCGATGCTGATCGGTCTGGTTGCAGGGGAGCGGCTCTTCGGAAGACCCGATAAGGTGCGCATTTCCAGCACGGTGCAGCGCTGGATGCTGGTGGCTGTGGTGATTGCTTTCGCTGCCACCTCCGTCTTTATGTACGACCTGCAGACGCAGATCGCCTACAGTGACGCAGATCCCATGCAGGTGCGCAACATTGCGCTGTACGCCAATACCTTTATGGAAATTCTGGTATTTGCGGTGCTGTTCGGCATGATTTACACCTTGATTAAGCGGGTGGTGGTGGACCGGATCCAGGAAATCAACGGGTCTTTGGCCAAAATCACCGCCGGGGATCTGGACGAGGTGGTGGATGTACGCAGCAATGCGGAGTTCTCCTCGCTTTCCGACGGCATCAACTCTACGGTCGGCACCCTGAAGCAGTACATCGACGAGGCGGAGGCCCGCATCGCCAAGGAACTGCAGCTGGCCCGGGACATTCAGATGTCCGCGCTGCCCAAGCTGTTCAAGCCTTCCAAAAAGCATCAGGATATGGAAATCTACGCACTCATGGACCCTGCCAAGGAAGTGGGCGGCGATTTCTACGATTTTTATATGAACCATTCCAACACGCTGCACGTTCTGGTGGCAGACGTTTCCGGCAAGGGAATTCCGGCGGCCCTGTTTATGATGCGGGCCAAAACCGAACTGAAAACCCTGACCGAAGCGGATATGTCGCTGCCGGCGGTGTTCAGCCGGGGGAACGAAGCCCTTTGCGACGGCAACGACGCAGGCATGTTCGTTACGGCATGGCAGTGCAGTGTGGATCTGGTAACCGGTTTCGTGCGCTACGTGAACGCTGGTCACAATCCGCCGCTGGTCAAAAAATCCGGCGGAGCATTTGAGTATCTGCGCACCCGCCCCGGCTTTGTGCTGGGCGGCATGGAAGGGGTAAAATACAAGGCCCAGGAACTGCAGCTTTCGCCGGGCGATATTATTTTCCTTTATACCGACGGGGTGACGGAGGCTACCAACGCAGACAGCGAACTCTACGGCGAGGAAAGACTGCGCAATGCTTTGAACGCGGTGCAGGATGAGAGCATGGAGGCTCTGTGCCGCCGGATCAAAGCCGACGTGGATGCCTTTGTGGCGGACGCGCCCCAGTTCGACGATATTACCATGGTGGCGTTCCGTTATAACGGACGGGCGCAGGCACCCATGATTCATTATGCGGAGGCCGCGCTGGCCGATATCGAAGCGGTCACCGAATTTGCGGACGCTGAGATGGAGAAGCTGGGCGTTTCCCAGAAAAGCATCATTCAGATGAATATCGCCATCGACGAGATTTACAGCAATATCGTCAATCACGGATATGCGGGCGGAAAAGGCCCGGTTACGGTGCAGGTGCTGCAGCGGGATAATCCAAACCGGGTAATTCTGCGGTTTATTGATGAGGGCGTTCCTTACAATCCGCTGACCCGCAAGGATCCGGATATCAGCCTTTCCGTAGAAGACCGGGGCATTGGCGGCCTGGGCATTTATATGGTCAAAAAAATGATGGATGATATGCGCTACGAATACGCCAACGGGCAGAACATATTATCCATAATGAAGAAGTACTAGGTGATAAGTGAAATGAAATTTTTAAGCAAACTCAGGAAAATTGAAAAAATCAAATTTTATGCCGGGCTGATTCTTGTAGGTCTGGTCTTTTCCGTCCTTTCCGGCATCGCCTTGTTTGCGCCCCACGGAGAATATCTTCCGGTGGAGGCCACAGTGGTGGGAAAGGAAGCTGCCGGAACCAGCAGTGATGCGGAATACAGGTTCTTTATCGATTACACTGCCGGCGGTCAAACCTTCCGCAACGTGGAGTTTTCTTCTTTCGATGCCAAAACCGAAATCGGAGATAAAGTAACCATCGAATACGATTCCGACAACCCCGCAAATATTCGCTCCGAGGGCGGAGAAAGCGTTCCCTACGTGATTTTGGCGGTAGGTCTTCTGGCCCTGGGCTTCGGTCTGGCGAAAATCGGTGCGGCCATTCGTCAGCCCGCCGCAGAACTGGACGAATTCCATCTGGCGGATGCGGCCCGGCAGAATGAAGGGAGCATCGTTGCCCCGGATCCCGAAGAACCCTGGGAAAAATACTACTATCACTTCACCGGCAAGATGAACCAGAGCAATATTCTGGAGACGCAGGACGGACGCCGGGAGGTCTGCTATGCGGAGCAAATCAAGATGACGGCCCTCAAGCCTTACATCTATGAATTCCGCAGCCGCAGGACTCTGAAAAACGTCACCCGGGAAATCGGTCATACGGTTTCCGTGACCTCCGGTACCGTCTACGGTTTCCGGATCCCCATCCAAAAATCCTTTACCATCGACGGCCAGAATAACTGGGAGTTCCTGGCATCGCTGGGCTACACCATCGACATGGAGCTGCAGGGCTTAAAGCCTTGCTTTACCGTAATGCGCGGCGGGGTGAAGGTGGCGTATATCGAAACTGCCGGTACCGATATTCTGACGGAAGGCGCAGATCGGGCCGTGGGAAAGGTTCCGGTAAACGGACTGTATAAAGTAGAATGTGCCCCCTCTGAAGCGGACGGCGTATTTCTGGTCTGCTTCTGCCTGGACCGGGCATTCTTCCTGGCAGACTAGGTGAATATTTTTTAACTGAAAACAACAGAAAAACTGCGGAGCATATGCATCCGCAGTTTTTGATTTTAATCTTCACATTTTTTCAATCGATGCTCAAATCGCAGTATTCGCAATTGTTTTTTCTGCCGGGGTAAATGGTGGTGGGCGCACCGCAGTGGGGGCAGGTAATCGTCCGTTTGCCGCTTCTTGTGGTGCCTGCTGCTCCGCCGCTGCTTTCCCGCATCCCGGCCAGGATTACCCGGTCATCTTCGGAAAGCTTGGCGTCGATCATCTTGCAGCCGATCATATCCGCCAAATCGCTGCGGACGGTTATTTCGTCCTTGTGCACATACTTCGCAATATCCGAAACGTAAGTAGATTCAAAGGATGTCAGATAATTCAGGTAGAGCTGGTACTTCGTGATTTTAATATTGCGCTTGTAACCCAACCAGATCAGAATCAGGGAAATACCGATGCTGATCAGGGCACTGCTGATGTCGGAGCCGGCAATCAGATTGCCGATGCCGCTCATGGAAAACAGGATGCCTCCCGCAATTTCCGCCAGTGTGATGGTCTTGTATCTGCGGCCCAGCAGGGCGTTGTCTGCCTGCTGCGGGCGGGTCTGCGCATTGAATTCGCCCACGATATTACCCCATTCGTCCCGGGCGTTGGAACGGATGCCGCCTGGATTGTACATGCGGTATTCCATCTGCTGCAGGTTCTTTTCTTTAATCCGCTTGAACAGGAAGAAAAAGCCCAGCGGGTAGAAAACGATAAACCAGAATATGATTTTCCCCACAGAAGGGATTTTGTTCTTTTTCATAGGAAATACCCCCAATATGTCACATTCTCTGACTCTATTATAATACAAAATGCGGATTTTAAAATAGCGGATTCGTCGGTATAAATTGTTGTATCGACACAAAAAAATCGCAAAGAAATCGTCTAAACTATGTGTATAAACATTGAAAATGCGTTATCGGTATGATATAATAATCTGCAAAAATTCAAAAATGGGGTTATATTACAAATAATAGGGGATTTATAGGAGGATTTTTATAGTTGAACAACAAAAATAAGAAACCAAGTGGATTTACCGTATTGCTGGTCTACCTCGGAATTCTGGTAACTGTAGTTTTGCTGGCGCAGACGATTATGACTTCACCGAAGAACGAAATCGCGCATATCGATTTCTCCGAATTTGTGGATCATCTGGAAAAGCAGGAGGTCGTCAGTATCAAGGTGGTATCTTCCAGCAGGACCTATTCCGGTGAACTGCTGAACGGAACCAAGTTTATCTGTTACGCACCGACGGAATACGATATGGCATCGGTTTCCGATAAATACATTGTGCCCCAGTCTGCGGCAGGCGTTTTGAAGGTGGAATCCACCAAGCCCAGCAACTGGGCCGTTTGGGTTTCCATTATTCCCACGGTCATTCTGATTGTTCTGATGTTTATTCTGATGCGCAATATGGCCGGCGGCGGCAACAACAGCGCAATGAATTTCGGAAAATCCCGGGCCAGAATGGTCAAGGACAAGCAGGTAACCTTTGCGGATGTGGCAGGTCTGGAAGAAGAAAAGGCGGAACTTGCGGAAATCGTGGATTTCCTCAAGAATCCGAAGAAATATACGGAGCTGGGGGCAAGAATTCCCAAGGGTGTATTGCTGGTAGGCCCTCCGGGAACCGGTAAAACTTTTATTTCCAAAGCGGTTGCCGGAGAAGCGGGCGTTCCCTTCTTCTCCATTTCCGGCTCTGATTTTGTGGAAATGTTTGTAGGCGTTGGCGCCAGCCGTGTGCGCGACCTGTTCAGCGACGCCAAGCACAGTGCGCCCTGCATCGTCTTTATCGACGAAATCGATGCGGTGGGCAGAAGAAGAGGCGCCGGCATCGGCGGCGGCAACGACGAGCGGGAGCAGACCCTCAACCAGCTGCTGGTGGAAATGGACGGCTTCGACGTAAACGAAGGCATCATTATTCTGGCCGCCACCAACCGTCCCGACGTTCTGGATCCGGCTATTCTGCGTCCCGGCAGATTCGACCGTCAGGTTACCATCTCCGTGCCGGATGTTAAGGGCAGAGAGGACATCTTTAAGATTTACGCAAAGAACAAGCCCTTGGACGAGTCGGTGGATTTAAGCGTCATGGCCAAGAGAACTCCGGGCTTTACCCCGGCGGATATTGAAAATACCATGAACGAGGCGGCTCTTCTGACCGCCCGCCGCAACGGCTCCATCATTCACATGGACGATCTGGAGGAAGCGATCACCAGAGTCATTGCAGGTCCCAAAAAGACCAGCCATGTCATCTCCGAAAAGGAAAGAAAGCTCACTGCCTATCACGAGGCGGGCCATGCGGTAATCGACCGCAGTCTGCCCGATGCGGACCCGGTGCATCAGGTGACCATCCTGCCCCGCGGCTCCGCCGGCGGATTTACCATGTCCCTGCCTACGGAGGACAGATATTACGGCACCAAAAACGGTATGCTGGACGATATCGTGGGTCTTTTGGGCGGCAGACTGGCGGAAGCCATCGCCCTGGACGATATTTCCACCGGCGCCAGCAACGACCTGGAGCGGGCTACCAAAATCGCCCACGACATGGTCACCAAGTATGGTATGACGGAAGCCATCGGTCCGGTAAACTATTCCGACGCGGACGAAGTGTTCCTGGGACGGGACTTTACCTCCAAGCAGAATTATTCCGAGGACCTGGCGTCCCGCATCGATAAAGAGGTGCGCCGCATTATGGATGAATCCTATGCCAGAGGCGAGGAGATCCTGCGGGCGCACCGGGCAGAGCTGGACAGAGTGGCCAATGCGCTGCTGGAACTGGAAACGCTGGACGGCGACGAGTTCGAGGCAATTTACAGCAATACCAAAACGGTAACCCAGATTGCGGAAGAAAACGGTCTGGAGGCCGCTGCCCGCAAGCTGCGCGAGGACGAAGAAGCAAGACTTCGCGCGGAAAGAGAAGCCGCGGAAAAGAAGGCTGCTGAAGAGAAAAAATCCGCTGCCGAGGCCATTAAATCCGGCAAGCGGGTTGCGATTGTCGATAAGAAGGGTAACTTTGAAATTCTGAAGGACATGCTGCGCGAAGAAATGAATCCCGAGGAGGAACCGGAAGCTGCGGATGCACCCGCAGAAGCCGCGCCGGAAAATGTTCCGGAGGATATTTCGGCGCAGTCCGACCCGACGGATGCAGAGAATACAAAGGAGGAATAGGATGGCTGAGAATTTTTCCAACAGTTTTCTGGTAAATACGATTTATTACCTGCTGAACTTTGAAAAATACGCAAGTTTTCAGGAGGCGGTAAGACAGGCCGCCATCAACAATAATTTCCAGATCGTTCTGTTCTCCAGCGATTTCAATACCATCTTCTCCGTGGAGACCCGGCATAACGCCAGCATCGAGGAGGCGCTGCATGCCAGAGTGGACACGGGTGTGGACGGAGAAACCATGGGCTCCCGGGTGGATGTAAACGGTGTAGTAACCTACTGGGGTCCGGTAACCATTGCGGATTCCCGGTATTACATGATGCTGGTAGACAACGAAAAGACCTATTCCCAGGACGATATAGCCAAGCTGGCGGAGATTATTCAGCTGGCCATGGGTATGTGGAATTACGTGCCCAACCGGGACGCTACCGCGGAAATTATCCGTGCGGTGCGCCGGGGCAACCGCAGCCTGGTTTCCGCCCTGCTGGAAGAACTGGGCATTCCGGAAAAGGATCTGGAAGGCGTGTTTTACATTCCCGGCATCAAGAGAGACGATGCCATCAAGTGCTTTACCGAATTTGAGGAAACCTACGGCCTTCGTCTTTTAAAGCTCTGCGAGCAGGACGAAGTGGCAGGCATTATTCTTCATTCCCCGGAGCAGAAAATCTGCGAATACGATGAATGGAACGGGCTGACCCGGCAGCTCTACACGCTGGGTGTTAAAAATGTGTTTGCCATTCTTCACGCGGACGGGGTGGAGGGCCTCTGCAACGGCTTCCATTTGATCAATGAAACCCTGGGGCTGGTAAACTATATCTTCCCCAGAAAGCGTCTGTTCAGCAAATACGAGCTTGCCTTTGTGGGCAACTGCATCTCTGTATATATCAACGGCGGCAGCAACAAGCGGAACTACCTGGATCTGGTCAAGCCTTTCCGGGCAGTCAGCGACAAAAAGTACAAGGAACTGGAAGAAACCCTGGGCGTCTTTATGCTGGACGCGGGTCTTTCCACCGCCAGAGCCGCCAGAATCATGGGCGTGCACAGCAATACGGTGCAGTACCGCCTCAAGCGCATTCGTGAGATTCTGGGCCTGGATATTACCGCTACCACCATTGTGCCGGGCCTGATGATGGCCATGGCGCTCTTAAGATTAGAAAAGGATGCTCTGAATCACTAGGGCTGGAAGGCGAAAAATAGATGTTATTAACAATAGATGTGGGAAACACCAACATTGTGGTGGGACTTTTTGAAGGCCGGGAGCTGAAGCAGTTCTGGCGCATGGAAACATCTCAGACAAAATCCGCGGACGAGTACGGTGCCACCCTGCGCCATCTTTTCCGCATTGACGGCTACGGCTACGACGATGTGGAAGGCGTGATCCTTTCCAGCGTGGTCCCGAACCTGAACTATACCCTGCAGCACCTCTGCGAGAAGTATTTCGGAAAAACGCCTATGTTTGTGGGTCCGGAGCTGGATACCGGCTTTACGATTTGCTACGATGACCCCAAAGCCCTGGGCGCAGACCGGATTGTGAACGCGGCGGCGGCTCAGGAATATTATCCCGGCGCAGTCATTCTGATCGACTACGGTACGGCTACCACCTACTGCGCGGTCAACTCCAGGAAGGAATATCTGGGCGGCGTGATCGAGGCGGGTATCAAGATTTCCGCCAACGCGCTGTTCGAAAGAACCAGTAAATTGCCGAAAATCGAACTGGTGCAGCCGGAACGGGTCATCGGAAAAAATACGGTGGAATGCATGCAGAGCGGGTCTTTGTACGGCGCTGTCGGTGCAACGGAATATATCATCGCCAAAATGAAGGAAGAAATGGGCGAAGAAAACGTAACGGTTATTGCCACCGGAGGCCTTTCCGACATGGTGGCGAGCTGCACAAAGTCCATCGACGTGGTGGATAAGATGCTTACCTTAAAGGGCCTGCAGATACTATGGGAACGCAATTCCTAGGACTGGAACTGAAAAGTTCCATGGTGCTGGCACCTCTGGCGGGGGTGTCCGACGGGGTCTACCGTTATCTTTGCGCCCGGGAAGGGGCAGGCCTGACCTACACCGAGATGGTGTCTGCCAAGGGTCTGTACTACAGAAGTCCCGGCTCGGCGGAGCTGCTGGAAATCAAGGAACGGGAAGGTCTTGTGGGCATTCAGCTGTTCGGTTCGGAGCCGGAAATGATGGATTTCGCGGTGCGGAAGCTGGCCGACCGGCCCAACGTACTCTTCGATATCAACATGGGCTGTCCGGTGCCCAAGGTCGTAAAGAACCACGAGGGTTCTTCTCTGCTGGCGGACCCGGATCTGGCGGCCCGGCTGGTGGAAGCGGCGGCAGAGGCCTCTGTGCAGACCAGCGGAAAACCGGTCACCGCAAAGATGCGCATCGGTTTCGGAGAATTCCGGGATTACGTGGGGTTCGCCAGACGGCTGGAAAACGCCGGGGCGGCGGCCATTGCGGTTCACGGCAGAACCCGGGAGCAGTATTACAGCGGCAGCGCAGACTGGAACGCCATTGCGGAAATCAAAAAAGCGGTGCACATTCCGGTCATTGGCAACGGAGACGTTCGCTCCATCGAGGACGCCCGGCGGATGCAGGAAGAAACCGGCTGCGACCTGGTGATGGTGGGCAGGGGTTCCATGGGAAATCCCTGGGTCTTTTCTGGGAAACCAAAGGATCCGGACATTTTGGAGGAGCATTTTGAACTGCTGCTGGAAGAAAAGGGTCAGCCCAGAGCGAATCTGGAAATGCGCAAATTCTTTGCCTGGTACACCAAGGGCATGCGGGGCGCGGCAGAGCTGCGTCAGAAGATTAATACGGCGGAAAGCGCCGACGAAATAAGAAAACTCATTGCGGAATTAAAAGAAAACATAGATAAGGAGTTGTAAAAATGGCAGAAGAAGTATTACTTACCCAGGAAGGTTATGACAAACTTGTAGAAGAGAAGGATTACCTGATTACCGTAAGACGTGCGGAAGTATCTGAGCATCTGAAGGAAGCCAGATCCTACGGCGACCTTTCCGAAAACGCGGAATACGACGCGGCTAAGAACGAACAGGTGGAAGTGGAAGAAAAAATCGCCAAGCTGGAAGCCATGATCCGCAACGCAAAAATCGTTGCAGAAGAGGATATTTCCGGCGAAACTGTCAACCTGGGCGTCACCGTAAAGGTAAAAGACCTGGATACCAAGGAAAGCTTTAAATATACCATTGTCGGCATTACGGATGCAGATCCGCTCAATGACAAAATTTCCAACGAAAGTCCGGTAGGCAAGGCCCTCATCGGAAAGAAAAAGGGCGACAAAGTAGAAATTATCATCGAAACCAAGGACGGCTCCGGTAATATGGTTCTCCGTTATCAGGTTATGAGTATCAGCAGGGAGTAATATTCATGGCAGGCACATTGAAAGATCAAAACGATATTTCCGAACAG
Source organism: Anaerovoracaceae bacterium (assembly GCA_045643345.1). GTDB lineage: Bacteria > Bacillota > Clostridia > Peptostreptococcales > Anaerovoracaceae > RUG13409. The sequence continues at coordinate 14,694 of JAZUKP010000109.1, forward strand.
TCTCAAATCAGAAGAGACAAGCTGGTCGAGCTTCAGGCTGCCGGCAAGGACCCCTATCAGATTACAAAATTCGATCAGGACGCATATTCCCAGTGGATCAAGGAGCATTATGACCACCTGGATCCGGAAGAAAGCAGCGGCAAGACCCACAGCGTAGCGGGCAGACTCATGTCCAAGAGAGTCATGGGCAAGGCAAGCTTTGCCCACATCCGCGACAACGAGGGCGACATTCAGCTCTACGTTACCAGAGATAATCTGGGCGAAGATGAATACGCAGCCTTCAAAAAGCTGGATATCGGCGATATCCTGGGCTGCACCGGCGAAATCTTTAAAACCAAGACCGGCGAAATTTCCGTCAGAGTCGACAAACTGACCCTGCTCTCCAAGTCTTTAAATCCGCTGCCGGAAAAATTCCACGGACTGACCGACCAGGAGCTTCGCTACCGTCAGCGCTACGTAGACCTGATTATGAATCCGGAGGTAAAGGATACCTTTAAAAAGCGCAGCAAGATCATGGCGGAAATCCGCAGCTTCCTGGACGAAAGAGGCTATCTGGAAGTGGAAACCCCGATTCTGACTCCCTTTGAAATCGGTGCGTCTGCACGGCCCTTTACCACCCACCACAATACCCTGGACATGGATATGGTTCTGCGTATCGAAACCGAGCTTTACTTAAAGCGCCTGATCGTGGGCGGCATCGACCGCGTTTACGAAATCGGCAGAATCTTCCGCAACGAGGGCATGGACCCCAAGCATAACCCGGAATTCACCTCCATCGAGCTGTACCAGGCTTATACGGATTTCGAAGGTATGATGGAACTGGTGGAAGACCTGTTCAAGACCCTGGCCGATAAGGTCTGCGGCACCCGTCAGATTCCCTTCGACGGCAAGATCATCGACTTCAACAAGTGGCGCCGTTTAACCATGAAGGAAGCGGTAAAGGAATACTCCGGCGTGGACTACGACGACTGGAAGACCGACGAAGACGCCATTGCCGCCGCCAAGGCCAACAACGTGGAACTGCCCGAAGTGCAGACCCGGGGCAACATTCTCGCGGAATTCTTCGATGCCTTCGTAGAAGGCAACCTGATTCAGCCCACCTTTATTTACGATTACCCGGTGGACATCTCCCCGCTGGCCAAGCGCAAGCCGGATGACCCCGAATTTACCGAACGTTTCGAATTCTTCATCAACTGCATGGAATTCGGCAACGCATTCTCCGAACTGAACAACCCCATCGACCAGCGCGGCAGATTTGAGCGTCAGGTGGAAGAGCGCAGAGCTCTGGAGCCGGATGCAAAGTGCCAGGTGGACTACGACTTCGTTAACGCCCTGGAATACGGTATGCCGCCCACAGGCGGTCTGGGCATCGGCATCGACAGACTGTGCATGCTGCTGACCAACAGCCAGAGCATCCG
>JAZUKP010000110.1:0-5780 GCA_045643345.1 Anaerovoracaceae bacterium
GAAAATCTGAAGGCAGTCAACGATTTTGTACGGGAATACAGAGGATAGGAGGCGCATCATGGGAGAAAAATTAGATCTGACCAATTTCGAAACCGGAATGGCCACATTAATGGAAAAGGTACAGCTGCCCGGCGGCCCCAACGGCGAACCGATGCCGGCCCAGCAGAAACAGATGATTTTGTCCACCTTCATTACTATTGCACTGATGAACTGATTACCGGGCCGCATTCGGCCCCGCGATAAAGGAGTATTTCTTTGCAGACATTCGATAAAAATAACCCCGGGCAGGAACAGGCCTGGGCGAAATTCAACAAATGCAACTGGGACCACCACATGCAGATTTCCAAGCCCGTGTTCGAGGAGGTTTTGAACAATTATCCCAGAACCTCCACCAAAAAGGCCATGGACGATTATTCGCTGAAGCTGGTGAACACCCAGAATTTAAGACTGTTAAAGCCTGCCGACCCGGAAGAGCAGAAGAAGTGGCAGACGCAGATGGATATCAATCTGATTACGGACCATCTGATGCAGACCGATTTTAAGGAAAAGCTGAAGCGGTCTCTGCCGGACGGAGTAGCCCAGCGCAATCTGGTGAACGGTATTAAGGGCTGCTACGATACCTACCCCACCCTGGCCATGTATCTGGTTCCGGGGGCCCATGAAAGCGCCCCGGAGGAGGGCAAAGTACTTTCCGAAGAAGCGAACGGTATGCTCTGGCACTGCCTGGTAAAGGACGGTGCGGCGGAGATTACCGGCGCGGAATTTTCGGATGAAGCCGCCGGCCCAATATCAACGGACGGCGTGCTGCGCATCCCCGCAGAGCTGGGCGGCGTGCCCGTGGAAAGCGTTGCCATCGGCGCGTTTTACCGGCAGGAGTGGCTGACCGAGGTCTTCTTGCCCGCCTCTGTAAAGAAAGTCTGGCCCGGCGCCTTTGGGTACTGTGAAAACCTGCAGGCCATTACCGCAGACCCCCAAAGCCCCTATCTGAAATCCGAAAACGGTATTCTGTACAATGCGGATCAAAGCGAAGTACTGGCCTGCCCCGGCGCAGTGCAGCAGGCGAAGGTGGCGGCTTCCGTCAAGAAAATCGGCTGGTGGGCCTTTGCGGGCTGCACCAAGCTTCAGAGCGTCAGCCTGCCGGAAGGCCTTACGGAAATCGGTGACCACGCTTTCTTTGACTGCTATGCTCTGACCGGCATTGATATTCCGGAAAGTGTAGTTACCATCGGCGAATCCGCCTTCAGCGACTGTCACAACCTGGGAAAGACCGTAAAGCTGCCCGCGCATCTGCAGCGACTGGGAGATTCCGCGTTCTGGCACTGCACCGGCCTTACGGAAATGGAAGTACCCGACGAGATTCGGGTATTGGAAGGCAACGTATTTGAACTTTGCACCAATTTGAAAACCATCAAATTCCCGGCGGCACTGACCAAAATCGACAAAACCGCCTTCGTATTCTGTCAAAGCCTGACCGAGCTGGAGATTCCGGAAGGGGTCACCGCCATCGGCAAGGCGGCTTTTGAATACTGCACGGGACTGGAAAGCGTAAAGCTGCCTGCCAGCCTTACCCAGATCAAAATCAGAGCCTTTGCCAACTGCAGCAATTTAAAGGCCATTACCGCTGCGCCGGAAAACCCCGCGTTCAAAGCGGAGGGCGGCGTGCTCTACAGCAAAGACGGCAAGACCCTGGTGGCCTGGCCGGACGGTATCGCCAAGGGCGAGGTAATCATCCCCGAAGGCGTGGAGAATATCGGGGAAGCAGCCTTTAAGGGCAATGCGGACCTGACCGCCGTGATCCTGCCCGCCAGCGCGAAAACCATGGGACTGTCCGCCTTCTGGCGCTGCGTTAATCTGGAGCGGGTGGTCTTGAATGAGGGCTTTGAAGTGCTGGGCAACGACGCCTTTATGGACTGTACAAAGCTGAAAGAAATAACGCTGCCCGAAAGCCTGAAAAAAATCACGGACTGGACCTTCTGGAACTGCACCGGTCTAAAGGAGCTGCACCTGCCGAAAAACGTGGAGAGCGTGGGACTGGGCACCTTCCTGCACTGCGACAGCCTGGAAGCCATCGAGGTGGACCCGGAAAATACCCACCTGCAATCCGACGGCGGTATTCTGTATAATGCGGACCGGACCGAGCTGATTTGCTGCCCCAACGGAAAAGAAAAAGCGGTGCTGCCCGCTTCCGTAAAAAAGATCGGCCGCTACGGCCTTCTGGGCTGCAAAAAGCTGCAGGAAGTGGTCTTAAACGACGGACTGGAAGCAATCGACGACTGGGCCTTCGACGGCTGCTGCAGCTTAAAGCAGATCGAAATTCCGCAGAGCGTGCGTTTTCTGGGGGACTTTATGTTCTACGACTGCAGCGCTCTGGAAAAAATCGTTCTGCCGGAAAGCACCACCCGCATCGGTACCTGCTTCTTCGAAAACACCGGCTTTACAGAAATCACCCTGCCGGAAAACGTGGTCCGCGTTGAAAGATACGCCTTTATGGACTGCAAAAAACTGCAGCGCGTTACCGGTCCCAACAAGGAAGCGGTTTTCGGCCGGGAAGTATTCTATAGCTGCGATTTCATGGAAAAATAATTCGAAATACAAAAGAGGGACTGCGCTTGCAGTCCCTCTTTGCGTATTCTCTTTAAAGACTCTTTACCCAGGCGTCAACTTCTTCCTGGGGTGCATCGTTCAGCAGCTTATCGTCCGCCCACGTAATCTTGTCGGCGTCCTTGGTGTACTGCTTGGCCCAGTCGATGGCCTTACCGGTGGGGCCGCTGCCGGAAGTGGCAAAGAACACCACGGTTTTGCCCGCAAGCTTCAAGGTCTCGATAAAGGTCTGCACGATGGCCGGATGAATACCGTACCAGATCGGATAACCGATAAAGAACACGTCGTACTGACCCGGGCAATGGGCCTTCTTTAACAGCTCCGGCCGGAATTCCGGGTGTGCGTGCTCGTAATTGCAGCGGGAATCCTTGTCTCTCCAGTCGATATCCGCATCGGTATAGGCTTCCTTTGCCTGAATTTCAAAAAGCTTTCCGCCGGTTGCCTGGGCTACCTTTTCTGCGGTTGCTTTTGTTCTTCCCTTGGTTGAAAAATACGCAACCATTACTTTTTTCCCTGTTAAATCCATAATCTATACCTCCTTATCTCTGCGGCGCATTTTTGCGCCGTTCTATTTCTGTGAAGACTTTTCCAGAACCTCCTTCAGTCCCGGATGACTCTGATAAAAGGCCTCCAACCGCTCCTGCAGACCCTTCCAGTAGGCATCGATTTCCTTCATCTTCTGCTGCTTTTCAGCTTCGGCAGCGTCCAGCATTTCCTGCGCCTTCTGTTCGGCCTGTTCGGTAAGCTCCTGCGCCTTCTGCTCGGCTGCGGCTGCGGTTTCCGCGGCTTTTTTCTCCGCTTCCGCTACCGTCTGCTCGTAAATTTTATCCTGCTGCTCGCTGCAGCGTTTAATGTTTTCCAGATACTCCTCTGCGGCCTTGTCGGCGCGTTCAAAGACCTCGTTCAGCTCCAGCGTAGCTCTTGCCAGGCTTCCGGCATTTTCCAGACGGATAGACCGGTTCCTGATTAATTCCTCCATTTCGGCAACCTTCGCCTGAAGGGCTTCATTTTCCTGTTTTTGCTGAACCAGCAGCTCCAGCAGCTCCTGTCTGCTGAGTCTGCGCAATTCTTTACTTGTCATTCTCTGCATCCCCCTGATGTCTGTATTGTGCTGCACTGCCCGGACCGACAATCCGGGCAGTATTTTTCAAAGGCATTGTATTATATTTTGCGAAAAGAATCAACTACAGCAGGCTGTCGATCAGTCCCTGCAGGCCCCGCTCCTCGTAGATGCCCTTGTAGTAAGAAATCTCCTCGGTAATCAGACCGTCGATCATGTGCATGCCCAGCACCTCCACCGGTGCCTTGTCATCGGTCAGAAGATAGTTGTTTCCGGTTCCTTCAAACTTTTTCAGCCCGATTTTGACCCGCCGCAGCTGGGTCTGCAGCCCTGCATCCAGACCGCTGTTTTCCAGGGCCCGGTCAAGAAGCTCGCCGCAGTCCGCATCGCAGCAGGCATACAGTTCCCGGTTGGACGTCCGGGATACATCCGCGGTATACACATTATCGAACTGCTCCAGAATGGTATCCGCCAGATATTCGTTGATGGCACCCTCGCCGTCGGAGTGCATATTCATGTTTACCACCATAATGCCCGCAGGCTTCAGATGCTTCTTTACCAGGGTGAAAAACTCCCGGGAACTCATCTGGAAAGGAATGGTGATGTCCTGGTAGGCGTCCACCAGAATGACATCGTAGCTGCCCTCTGCCGCCTGCAGAAAGGCCCGTCCGTCGTATTCGTAGAGGTTGACCGCCGGCGACATATCGAAATATTCGTAGGCCAGGTCCGAAATTTTTCCGTCGATCTCCACCGCGTCGATGGAGCAGCCCGGAAAATATTTGCTGCACAGGGTGGCAAAGGTGCCGGTTCCGTTGCCCAGAATCAGAACGTCCAGCGCATCTCCGGTCTTTGCCGCATCCGCCATGGCAGTGCCTGCAATGGCGTAGTCGTAATACATGCCGGTAAAGCCCTCGGTTTTCATCTTCACGGACTGCACCCCGAAAAGCACGTTGGTGGAAAGCACCACGCTTTCGTCGTCCTCCTTTACCTGCAGGTAGTTATACACGGACTCTCCCTCGTAGGTAAGGCCTTCGTCCCAGAAAGCAAAGGACACCTTGGAGCCGAAAATGGCGCAGAGCAGAAATATCAGAATCGATATCACCAACGCCTTGCTCAGCTTTTTGGCCGAAATAAAGTACAGTACCGCCAGCACCAGCAGAATGCCGGAGAAAATCACAAAGGTGGCCGCCGTGCCCACCGCAGGAATGGTGACGAAGGTGGGCAGGAAAGTGCCGATAATGCTGCCGACGGTGTTGGCCGCGCCCAGCCGTCCCACAATTTCACCGCTTTCTTCGGTGTTTTCCATAATGTAGCGCACCAGCGACGGGGTCACCGTGCCCAGCAGAAACAGAGGAAACACGAAAATGGCCATGCAGCTGACAAAGGCCGCAATGATCAAAAAGTTGGTGTTTACCGACAGGATCAGAATGCCGGAGATGCCCAGAATCAGGTATCTGCCCGCAAAAGGAATGGCTGCAATCCATGCCGCCGCGATTAGCATGCGCCGGTACAAAATGGCCGGGTCCGGGTTTTTGTCTGCGGTTTTACCGCCGTAGATGTTGCCCAGCGCCATGGCAATCATAACCGTACCGATAATAATCGTGTAGACAATCTGCGAGGAACTGAAATAAGGTGCCATCAGCCTGCTGGCCGCCAGCTCCACCGCCATCACCGACATGCCGGAGAAAAACTCCGTCAGGTACAGATAGGTTTTGTTGCTTAAAATATTCTCCATGCCGTTCCTCCCCAATTTGCCTTTGCAAATCCGAATTCATTCATCCAAGAATCCCTCTTTTTCAAAAAACAGTATATCGCATATGGGCGAAATTCACAATCCGGGGCATTTTCATTCCAGGACGCTTCTTTTGGTTTATTTTGCTTTCGTTTTTTGTTTTTTTGTTGTAAAATAATAAACATCTAAAAATATAAATATATAAAAAATTAATCATATAATGCCGAAAAATCAGGAGGAAGACATGAAAAAAATCCCGTTCAGCGAAGACGAACTTAAAGTCGTCAAGATGGAAGCAACCAGAGCCGGAGACAGACCCGTTTACAACTATCCGGTAAGCAGAAAAGAAGCATACTATTCTGCAGTACTCAACAAGGAACCGCTTTG
>JAZUKP010000111.1:0-10489 GCA_045643345.1 Anaerovoracaceae bacterium
CATTGTGGGCGGCCCGGTGGACGGGCCACTTCGCCCGTTCTGTCCGCCCTGCGGAACCTGCCGGCAGGTGATGTCGGAGTTCTGCGGCGGAGAATTTGAACTGATTTTCGGCAGCTGTCCGGAGGATATGTCCGTGTACACGCTGGACCAGATTCTGCCGCATCGTTTTCATCTGGAGGAAGAATAATATGGATACAAAAGAAATTATAAGCCGCTGCGACCACACTTTGCTTTCCGTGGACAGCACCTGGGAGCAGATCAAAGCAATCTGCGACGACGGTATGAAATACAAAACCGCATCGGTGTGCATTCCGCCTTCCTTTGTGAAGCGGGCCAAGGAATATGTGGGCAAAAAGCTGTCCATCTGCACCGTGATCGGTTTCCCCAACGGCTACAGCACCACCGCGGTAAAAAAGTTCGAGACCCAGGACGCGCTGGATAACGGGGCGGACGAGATCGACATGGTCATTAACGTGGGTGCTTTAAAAGAGCAGGATTACCAGGACATTTATCATGAAATCAAGGACATTAAGACCATCTGCGGCAGCCATATTTTAAAGGTAATCATCGAAACCTGCCTGCTGACGGAGGAAGAAAAAATCAAGATGTGCAGGATCGTTACCGATGCGGGAGCGGACTACATCAAGACCTCCACCGGCTTTTCCACCGGCGGCGCCACCAAAGAAGACGTGGCACTGATGAAGGCAAACGTGGGACCGGCGGTAAAGGTAAAGGCGGCCGGCGGCATCAAGGATCTGGCGGATGCGGCGGACTTCGTGGCTCTGGGTGCAGACCGTCTGGGTACCAGCCGGGTGGTAAAGGCGGTAAAAGCCCTGGAAGCGGCCGAAAAATAGGCGAAAACAAGCGGCGGGAAACCGCCGGGAGGCGTTATGAGTAAACGAGTATTTATTATCGTGCTGGACAGCTTCGGCATCGGCGAGCTGCCGGACGCATATAAGTGGAACGACGAAGGAAGCAATACCCTGGGTGCCATCCGGTATCTTCCGGAATTCGACTGCCCTAATCTGAAAAAGCTGGGGCTTTTCAATATCGACGGCGTGAATCCGCCGGAAGCGGAGCGCGGACAGTCCATGCTGCCGGATGGTTTGGCTGCAGATGTGCAGGGCACTTTCGATTCTTCTCCGGAGGCCCATCCTCTGGGGGCATTCTGCCGCATGGCGGAGGCCTCGGAAGGGAAGGACACCACCACGGGTCACTGGGAGATGGCGGGCCTGATTTCGGATTATCCGTTCCCCACCTATCCGGAGGGCTTTCCGGAAGAAATACTGCAGGAACTTTCCGAAAAGACGGGCAGGGGCATTCTCTGCAACAAGCCCTATTCCGGCACGGAGGTAATCAAGGATTACGGTGAGGAGCATATCAGAACCGGCAAGCTGATCGTCTACACCTCGGCGGACAGCGTGCTGCAGATTGCGGCTCACGAAGATGTGGTGCCGGTGGACGAGCTGTACCGTTACTGCGAAATCGCCCGGGGCATTCTGCAGGGTCCCCACGGGGTGGGCAGAGTCATTGCCCGGCCCTTTACCGGGGCGTGGCCCTTCACCCGTACCAGCAGACGTCACGATTTTTCCCTGGAACCGGGGCGCACCATGCTGGACGTATTGAAGGAAAAAGGCCTGAACGTAATTTCCGTGGGCAAAATTTACGATATTTTCGCGGGCAAGGGCCTGACCGAAGGCACCCGCACCGCCAACAACGACGAGGGTATGGCCAAAACCCTGGAACTGGCAGACCGGGACTTTGAGGGTCTCTGCTTTGTGAATCTGGTGGATTTCGACATGGCTTACGGTCACCGCAACGATGCCCCCGGCTATGCCGCGGCTGCCACCGCCTTCGACCGACAGCTGGGACAGCTGCTCCCCAAACTGCGGGAGGACGATCTGCTCTTTATTACCGCGGATCACGGCTGCGACCCCTCTACGCCTTCCACGGATCATTCCCGGGAATATGTGCCCCTGCTGGTTTACGGCAAAAAGGTAAAGTCCGGGGTCAATCTGGGAACCCGCAGCACCTTTGCGGATTTGTCCGCCGCGGTGCTGGAATACTTCGGCGAGGCGCCGGTCTGCGAAAAATCCGTCAGTTTTCTGGGAGCAATTATTCACTAAAAGCTTGCCTGTACCCGCGCATGATGATAAAATTATATAGCTATGGGCATATGCCCTGAAAGATGTTTATTGATTATCTTTGAAAAGATAAAAGGAGAGAAACACAAATGAAAAAAGTATTAGCAGTAGTTCTTGCACTCTGCATGGTATTCTGCCTTGCAGCATGCGGCGGTAAGGATGATCCGAAGCCGGAAGACAAGAAGTTCAAGGTTGGTATGGTTACCGACGTTGGCGGCGTAAACGACAAGTCCTTCAACCAGACATCCTGGGAAGGTCTCCAGGCTCTGGCCAAGGAAGACTCCAGCTTCGAAGTAAAGTACCTCGAATCCAAGACAGATGCTGACTACAAGACCAACATCAACACCTTCATCGACGAAAAGTACGACCTGATCATCTGCGTAGGTTACATGCTTGCAGACGCAACCAAGGAAGCTGCAACCGCTAACCCGGATCAGAAGTTCGCCATCATCGACGACTCCTCCATCGAACTCCCGAACGTTGCTTGCCTTATGTTCGCACAGCAGGAAGCTTCCTATCTGGTAGGACTTGTTGCAGGTTCCGTAACCCAGAGCAAGACCGTTGGATACGTTCAGGGTATGGTATCCGATTCCATGAACCTCTTCGGTATCGGCTACATCTCCGGCGTTCTGGCAGCGTGCCCGGAAGCAACAGTTCTTCAGTACAATGCTAACAACTTTGGCGACATCGCTGGCGGCTCCGCAGCTGCTACCGACTTCATCACCAAGGGTGCAGACGTTATCTATCACGCAGCTGGCGGCACCGGAATCGGCGTTATCAGCACCTGCGACGAAAAGGGCGTTTGGGCAATCGGCGTAGACACCGACCAGTCCATCCTTGCTCCGGCTCACGTAATCACCTCTGCTATGAAGAGAGTTGACACTGCTTCCCAGGATATTTCCAAGGCAGTAAAGGAAGGCAAGTTCACCGCTGGCGTACATATGTATGACCTCAAGAACGGCGGTGTAGACCTTGCTCCGACCAGAGATCACATCCCGGCAGAAGTTCTTGCAGTAGTAGAACAGGCCAAGAAGGACATCATTGACGGAAAACTGACTGTTCCGACAACAACAGCAGAGGTTCCGCAGTTCACCCTTCAGTAAAATAAAAATGCACGTAAGGAGCTGCTCTTTCAGGGTAGCTCCTTATTTTTTAGAAAGGACCGTCCCATGTTGGATTTTTACAGAATCAAGAGCACGCTCACCCAGATTACCGATGAGAATATGACTTCCTATATCGGAGCTTTGGAAGCGGAGCTGGGAGAAGAACTCCGGCTCGTAGATTTAGATCAATATATCGAAGACGATTTTGCCCTGCTTTACGTGGCATCCGGCGGAAGTGAAGGATATTTTCTGGAAATATTCGACGCCGTAAAGGACCGTCCCTGCTACATTCTTACCAGCGGCGACAGCAATTCTCTGGCTGCCTCCATGGAAATCCTCAGCTTTCTGAATACCCACGGCGGAAGCGGAGAAATTATTCACGGCGACGTAAAAAAGGTTGCCGCCAGAATCAAATCCCTGCGGAACATCCGCAGAATCAAGACCGCGCTTGCCGGAAAGAACTATGGCTGCATCGGAGCACCCTCCGACTGGCTCATTGCCAGCAGCTTCTCTCCGGAAAAAGTGAAGGAAAAACTGGGTATGGGCTTCGTATCCATCGATATTCAGGAGCTCATCGACGAAACCAATAAAAAAGAATATACCGAAAACGAATATACAGCCCTTCTGAAAACGAAGGACTTTGACCCGCAGGAGGTGGAGAAGGCTCTCTGGGTTTACGGAGCCACCAAGCGCCTCTGCGAAAAATATAATCTGGCAGCCGTCACCGTACGCTGCTTCGACCTGCTGGATACGGTCCGCACCACGGGCTGCCTGGCTCTGGCCATCCTGAACGCGGAAGGCATCTACGGCGGCTGCGAAGGCGACGTACCGTCCCTGCTGTCCATGGCAGTGCTGGGAACCGTTACCGGTCAGCCCTGCTTCCTCTGCAATCCCTCCCGCTTCGATACCGCGGCAGGCACTGCAGTATTCGCCCACTGCACCATTCCGGTGAACATGCTGAAGGAATTCACCCTCAACACTCACTTCGAATCCGGTATCGGTGTGGCCGTTCAGGGCACCTTTGAAGAAGTTCCCTGCACCATTTTCAAGTGCGACGGCGAAATCGGCCGCTGGCACGTCCAGGAAGGACAGATCCTGCCCCACGAGTATTCCGACATGCTCTGCAGAACCCAGATCAAGCTGCAGCTGGACGATTTCTCGTACTTCCTCACCAACCCCATCAACAATCACCACATCATCTGCCTGGGAAGCCACGCAGCAGAGGTGGAGGATTTCTTTAAATCTTTATAGGGAGGTCAAATTTTGGCGAGCAAAAATATCGACATGAATACCGCCGTCATCGAGATGCGCAACATCGTAAAGAAATTCGGTGACTTTACGGCCAACGACGGTATCAACCTGACGGTTCACAAGGGCGAAATTCACGCCATTCTGGGAGAGAACGGCGCCGGAAAGTCCACCCTGATGAACCAGCTCTACGGACTTTTAAAGCCCACCTCCGGCGACATTATCGTCAACGGAAAGAAAATTGAAATGAACTCACCGAAGGATGCCATCAACGCAGGCATCGGCATGGTGCATCAGCACTTTATGCTGGTACAGCCCTTCACCGTAACCGAGAACATCGTTCTGGGCACCGAACCCATGAAGGGTGTTACCGTGGACATGAAGACCGCCCGGGAAAAGGTGGTGGAAATGTCCCAGCGCTACGGCCTGGACATCGATCCGGATGCAAAAATCGAAGACATTTCCGTGGGCATGCAGCAGAGAGTGGAAATCTTAAAGGCTCTCTACCGCGGTGCTGAAATTCTGATTCTGGACGAGCCTACCTCCTCCCTGACTCCCCAGGAAATTATCGACCTGATCGACATCATGCAGAATCTTACCGCATCCGGCAAGAGCATTATCATCATTACCCACAAGCTGAAGGAAATCAAGGTTTCCGCAGACTACTGCACCATCATCCGTCTGGGAAAGTACATCGATACCGTGGACGTTTCCAAGGTTACCGAAAACGATCTGGCCAGCATGATGGTAGGCCGTGCAGTCAACTTTGAAGTGGAAAAGCCGGAGCAGAAGCCGGGCGAAGTGGTTCTGAGCGTAAAGGATCTGCACGCAGACGACTACCGCGGCGTAGAAATCTTAAAGGGACTGAATCTGCAGGTACGGCAGGGCGAAATTGTGGGTATCGCCGGCGTGGACGGCAACGGACAGACCGAGCTGGTGGAAATCATCACCGGCTTAAAGAAGGCCACATCCGGCGAAATTACCGTCAACGGCGTGGATATCTTCAACAAGCCGCCCCATTTCGGCTTTGAACACGGGGTTTCCAGCATTCCGGCGGACCGTCAGAAGCACGGACTGGTTCTGGAGTTTCCGGTGGAAGACAATATGATTCTTCAGAACTACGAGAAGGAACCGTTCTCCAGGAAGAAGCTGCTGCAAAGAGATGTAATCTCCGACTTTGCGGTAAAATCCGTAGAGAAGTACGATATCCGTCCGTCCGGCAGTGAAAAGCGTCCGGCGGGCACCCTTTCCGGCGGCAACCAGCAGAAGGTAATTATCGCCAGAGAAGTGCAGAACAACAAGGATCTTCTGATTGCGGTCAACCCCACCAGAGGTCTGGACGTAGGCGCCATCGAATACGTGCACAAGTACATCGTGGAGCAGAGAAACAAGGGCAAGGCGGTTCTTCTGGTTTCCTTCGAACTGGATGAAGTTATGAGCCTTTCCGACGTAATAGACGTTATTTTCGACGGCAGCATCGTGGACAGCCTGGATCACAAGGACGGCTGGACCGAAGCGCAGCTTGGACTTCTGATGGCAGGAGGCGGAACCCATGAATAAGAAAAAAAGCATCCTGGAAATGATTTCCGACAACAAATTCATCCACATCCTGTTCTCCATCATCCTGGGATTCGTGGTAGGCGCACTCTTCCTGGTGGCCCTGAACATTTCCGTAGGCGCGGCTTACGGCAAGCTCTTCGCTTCCTTTACCAGCCTGAAAGGTATTTCCTACGTAATCGTATACGCCACACCCTACATTATGACAGGACTTTCCGTGGCCTTCTCCTTCCGTACCGGCGTGTTCAACATCGGCTGCGAAGGACAGTTCGTGGTAGGCTCCATGGCAGCCTGCGTGGTTGGCATCCTCTGCCCGAACGTTCCCAGCATCCTGCTCATTCCGATGTGCTTTATTGCTGCAATGCTGGGCGGCGCACTCTGGGGCGTCATCGTAGGCTTCCTGAAGATCAAGTGGGGCATCAACGAGGTGCTTTCCATGATCATGTTCAACTGGATTGCCTTCTACCTGTCCAACTTTATTGCAGGCTTTGCGGCCATTCACAACGAAGGCAGCGCGGAAGCCACCAAGAATATTGCAGACAATGCAAGAACCATGTTCTCCAACGAATTCATTGCTAAGCTGGGCCTTTGCCCCACAGCCAACTGGGGCATCCTGGTGGCCGTGGTGATGATGTTCGTGGTATGGTTCATCATCGAAAAGACCAGCCTGGGCTACGAGCTCAAGGCGGTAGGATTTAATAAGAACGCGGCAGAATACGGCGGCATTAACGTGAACCGTTCCATCATGCTGGCACTGGCCATTTCCGGCGCCATGGCAGGACTGGGCGGCGCTCTGCAGCTCATGGGCATGGGCGGAAGAATTTCCATCTTCTCCTCCCAGGAAGGCTACGGCTTTGCGGGCATCGTGGTATCCCTCATCGGATGCTCCAACCCCTTCGGTGTTCTGGTGGCCGGACTGTTCTACGGCTCTCTGATGTACGGCGGCAGCAAGCTGAACCTGGTGGGCGCACCCACTCAGCTGGTCAACGTGATCGTGGGTACCGTGGTATTCTTCATCGCCATCTCCGTAATCTTCTCCAATTTGAAATATCTGAAGGCCAGATTTGCCAGAAAGAATACTGCTAAGACAGAAGGAGGCAAAGAGTAATGAGCAACTTTATCAGTGAATTCGGCGTTATTCTCTATGCCACACTTATTTATACTCCGGCGCTGCTCTACGCGGCTCTGGGCTCCTGCTTCTCCGAAGTATCCGGCGTGGTCAACATCGGTATTGAAGGTATGATGACCGTGGGCGCCTTTACCGGCACCACCGTGGCCTACTTTACCGGAAATCCGCTGATCGGCTTCCTTTCCGCGGGTCTTGCAGGCGCACTCTTCGGCGGACTCCATGCACTGGCCACCGTCATTCTGGGGGCAGACCAGACCATTTCCGGTACCGCCATCAACATGATCGGTCCGGGAATCTCCATCCTGATCGCCAGAGCGCTCTTCGACTCCACGGATACCATTCCGCTGTCTGCGGAGCAGAGAATTCCGGTACTGTTCCGGGGCGTCTTCGACACCAGCACCACCTTCGGCAGATTTATGGACAACGTGTTCGGCACCTACGCATCCACTTACCTGGTATTCATTCTGGTGGCCGTGGTTGCCTTCATCTTCTATAAAACCAAGTTCGGTCTGCGGCTGCGTGCCTGCGGCGAACATCCTCAGGCCTGCGAAACCCTGGGCATCAACGTAATTGCCACCAGATTCCTCTGCGTGTGCATTTCCGGCTTCCTGGCGGGCTTAGGCGGTGCCTGCGTTACCATGGCAACCTCCAACCAGTTCCGTCCGATTTCCATCGTCGGTCAGGGCTTTATCGCCATCGCGGCAGTTATTTTCGGAAAGTTCAAGCCCCAGGGCGCAATGCTGGGCTGCCTGCTCTTCGGATTCTGCTCCGGTCTGAAAATCGTTCTCGGCGGATCCTCCGGGGTCAACATGCACATCCTGTCCATGATTCCTTACGTGTTCACGGTTATCGTGCTGATTCTGTTCGTAGGAAAGTCCCGTGTTCCTTCCGCCAACGGAAAACCATACGTCAAATCAAAATAAACGCATTTCCGGGCCTTCGGGCCCGGTTTTTGCCTGCGGAGATATACTTATGATCAAACACGAAGATTTACAATTTCATATTCAGTGCCGCACCGGCGACGTGGGCCGCTACGTAATTCTTCCCGGAGACCCGGGACGCTGCCCCGCCATTGCCTCTTATTTCGACGACCCGCACCAGGTGGCTTACAACCGGGAGTTTAATATCTACACCGGCACGCTGCTGGGCGAAAAGGTGAGCGTGTGCTCCACCGGCATCGGCGGACCCTCCGCCTCCATCGCCATGGAAGAACTGCACAACATCGGCGCGGATACTTTTATTCGCGTGGGTACCTGCGGCGGCATCGATCTGGACGTAAAAGCCGGCGACGTGGTGGTTGCCACCGGCGCCATCCGCTTTGAACACACTTCTCTGGAATACGCCCCCATCGAGTATCCGGCGGTTCCGGATTTCGACATTACCGCAGCCCTGAAAGAGGCTGCCGAGGCGCTGGGTTATCCTACCCACACCGGCGTAGTGCAGTGCAAGGACTCCTTCTACGGTCAGCACGAGCCGGAAAAGTCTCCGGTAAGCTACGAATTGCTGCAGAAGTGGGAGAGCTGGAAGCGCCTGGGGGTGAAGGCCTCCGAAATGGAATCCGCTGCCATCTTTGTGGTGGCTGACGCACTGGGATGCCGGGCAGGCTCCTGCTTCCACGTGGTTTGGAACCAGGAACGCAATGCGGCAGGTCTGGACCAGCTGGAGGATACCGATACTGCCACTGCCATCCGTACCGCCATAGAAGCATTAAAGAAGATTATCGAAAAGGACAGAAAAAATGGCCGCTAAACTCTACTTTAAATACGGTGCCATGGGCTCTTCCAAGACCGCCCAGGCCCTGATTACCAAATTCAATTACGAAGAACGGAACATGAAGGTTCTGTTTCTTAAGCCTTCCACGGACACCCGGGACGGGGCGGATATCGTGCGCTCCCGCATCGGTCTGGAGGCAAAGGCTCTGGTAGTGCCTCCGGAGCAGAATCTCTACGATCTGTTCCGCGGCGAATATGCGGACTGTCATGCGGTAATCGTGGATGAATGCCAGTTTTTGACCCCTGCGCAGGTGGAGCAGCTGGCGGACGTTACCATCGATTTTAATGTGGCAGTGCTCTGCTTCGGTCTTCGCACCGACTTCCAGACCCACTTTTTCCCGGGCAGTCAGCGCCTGATGGAGCTGGCGGAGTCCATTACCGAGATCAAGATGGTCTGCGACTGCGGCGCCAAAGCATCCGTTAACGCACGTTTCGACGATGCGGGCAATATCGTCTTTGAGGGCGACCAGGTGGTGCTGGGCGGCAACGACCGCTACCGCGCCATGTGCCGCAAGTGCTGGACCAGGGCCCGCAGAGAGTATCTGGCAAAGAAAGGGGAGTAATATGACATTCGATTACAAAGACTACGAAAAAAGTGCACAGTACATTCAGTCCCGCTTAAACGGTTTTGTCCCGGACATTTTGATGATTCTGGGCTCCGGCCTGGGCTTTATGGGCGATATTGTAGAAAATCCCGTGTATGTGGAATACAAAGACATCCCGAATTTTAAGGTTTCCACGGCGCCGGGTCACGCCGGACGCTTCGTGTTCGGTACCCTCTGCGGCAAAAAGGTTGCCGTAATGCAGGGCCGCATGCACACCTACGAAGGCTACGAAGTAGGGGACGTGGTTTACCCGGTACGGGTGATGCGTCTGGTGGGTGCAAAGCTGATGATCGTGACCAATGCGGCGGGTGCCATCCGTACCGACTGGAATCCCGGCGACGTTATGCTGATCACCGATCACCTCAAGATGTGTCTGACCAGTCCGCTGGCAGGCCCCAACATGGACGAATTCGGTACTCGCTTCCCGGACATGACTACCACCTACGATAAGGGACTGCAGGAAGTGGCCCGGCAGACCGCAAAGGACATGAACATGACCCTGCGGGAAGGCGTTTATATCTTTTTCCCGGGTCCCCAGTTCGAGACCCCGGCGGAAGTGCGGGCAGCCAGAATCCTGGGCGCGGATGCTTCCGGCATGAGCACCGTTCCGGAAGTAATCGCGGCGGCGCACTGCGGTTACAAAACTCTGGGCTTCTCTTTGTGCACCAATATGGCGGCAGGCATTCTGGACCAGCCATTAAGCGGCGAAGAGGTCAATATCACTGCGGCGGCTTCCGAGGCAAAATTCTCCGCCTTTATGAAGGAAGTCTTAAAGCGGATCGAAATATAGAAAAGGCTTATAGGACAAAAAGTGTTGATAAAAAAGCTGAAGACCCTTGGAATTTAAACGATTCTAAGGGTTTTATCTTGTTTAAAACAAGATATAGGCTGGACAAAAAGTGTTGATAAAAAGGATGAAAAGCATTGAAAT
>JAZUKP010000112.1:0-10409 GCA_045643345.1 Anaerovoracaceae bacterium
CCCATTTTCTTTGAACCGCTGCCCACCTTCCCGCCGGAACTCTTTGCTCGGGTATCCGCTAAAGATTCCATGAAGACCAAGCAGTTCCAGAAAGGCGTTTCTCAGCTGGCTCAGGAAGGCGCCGTGCAGGTCTACCACAACGAATATAACGAAGTTGTAATCGGTGCCGTTGGACAGCTGCAGTTCGAAGTCTTTACCTACCGTCTGGAGAACGAATACAACGCTCCCGTGCGCATGGATCCGCTGGACTTCCAGCTGGCCAAGTGGGTGGTTTCCACCGATGGCGGCAAAACCGATGAAATCGATTTGGATAAACTGAAGAGATGCACCGACTCCCGGTCTTCGCTGGTATTCGACCGCTTCGAGCGGCCGGTACTGATTCTGGCCAACCAGTTCACCCTGAACTTCTTTGCGGACCGGCACCCGGACATCGTGCTGGCAGAAGCCACGGAAGTGAAGTAATATTAAAAAGAAGCAATCGAAAAGCCCGGAGAGAATAATCCGGGCTTTTTAATGCCTCCTGCAGAAACATGTCATATCATTTCGAAAATCAGCAGAGCGCCGATGATGTTGATGGCGATATTGGCACTGCCGTGAGTAATGTAGCTTGCCAGGATGCTCCCGTACTTTTCGACGAGCCACTGCAGGAACAGCCCAGCAGCGACAAGGCTCGCCAGGCACAGAAGGAATATCCCGAGACTGAACCAGGTGACAAAAATCCCGATATGATAGAGGGAGAACAGGACCGCGCTCACCGCGCTGCCCGTCCGTTTGTCCGGGAATAATCCGCTGACAAAGCCCCGGAAGAAGCTTTCTTCCAAGAACGAATTGCAGACAATAATATACAAAAACACGTACAGACAGTTGTCTTTGGTCAGGTTTTCCTTGGAAATCAGACTCTGCCGGATGCTTTGCAGATCAAGAAAATTCCGGAAAACAAAAAAAGCGGCAAGGGTCGCGGCAAAAAAGATGGCCATGCAAAGCAGCAGCGGCCTGCAGTTTTTAATTTTGTGCAGGCGAACCACGTCGGGTAACTTCTGATGGGTCCGGGCCTGATAAATCAAAATGGATCCCAGAAAAGCCACCAGCTTGACCAGGCTCTTTACAGCATAGGCCGGTTTAAAAATCTGCTCGGTAACGAACACCGCCGAAACCGCCGCAAGGGCAAGAACCATGCCGAGAATTGTTTTTTTATTTTTCAGCAAATGATGCTCCTTTGTTTGAAAATCAGTACCAGAACCAGAATCAAAAAGATGCAGAGCAGCCCGCTTACGGCCGCCATCATGTAATACCCGCTGAAGCGAAAGCGTTCCGTACCCGCTTCCAGATGGGGCTGCCTTCCGGCTTTCCGCCAGGAGGCTATACAGGAGATCCCAGTATACAGGATCATCAGTGCCAAAACCGCAAAAGCGGCAAAAAACAGGAATCCTTGTTTCATTTGCATAAGTTCATCTCCGTTCTTTTGCGGTCGTGGTACATAAAAATGCCTTCTGCCCGGGAAAAATCCTTGTCAAGCTCCGCGCAGGCAAACGCACTCATGGATTTGTACAGTCTTTTCGGGGTATAGACGCCCCACCGCGGCTTTAAGGCATATGTGCTGCCTGCCAGCCCATTCCAGAACTGCACAGACCAGAAGCTGCAATTTTTCCTCAGGGTCCAGCGCTTGTTCCGTTCAAAGTATTCGCTGACCGTCTGCAGTTGAGTTTCGTCGATAGGAATACTCAGAGACAGGCGTCCCGCGTATCTGCCGCTGCGGATGAAGGCCGGTTCCAGATTAAAAACGATGCCCCTGTGTCCGAAGATAGCCCAAACGGAAGCAGTGAGGATTTCGTTGTTTTTCAGTTCGTAATCTTTTACAAAAACAGAATGTCCCGTCCGGTTGTCGATGGAAATCCAGGTATGGCCCAGACATTTCACAAAAAATCCCGTTTCGGACTCGCCCGTGAACGTGGTGATGGAAAAGATGATTCCGTTTTCTTTGCAGAAAATTGTTTTTGCCATTGCCTTGCATGCGTTTGCGAACGCTTATTTCTCTTCCGCTGATATCATTTTCCTTACCTGGGCCAGGCTCAGGCCCTGCTCCCGGGCGATTTTCGCCAAATCTTCGTATTCGTATTTTTCCCGCAGGACCCCGAAACCTTCGGAAATCTTCCGGCGCACAGGACCGTAGGGAGTTTCTGCGGTTTCCGTGCGGCGTTCCATGGTATAGCGGCGGCTGACGTTTTCCCGCACGCCCAGGGTGGTGGTATGACGGAAAATCAGGCCCACAAACTTGTCCCGGTCCGCTTCTTTGCACATGACGCAGATCATGGTGCCCGGGCGGGATTTTTTCATGCCGATGGGCAGCGTGTAGGCGTCCAGAGCGCCGCCGTCCATGAACTCGGACAATGCAAAGCCGATTTCCTCGGCGGTCATATCGTCCACGTTGCAGCAAAGCTCGCAGACCGTGTCGCCGAAGGCCGGAATTTCACCCAGCAGCATGCGCACGCAGTTGGCCCGGGGAAAGTCCTTTTTCCCCATGCCGTAGCCGATGCTTTGGGTGACCATGGCGGGCATGTCGCAGAAATCTGCCGCAAAATACTTCAAAAGCGCCGCGCCCGTGGGGGTGCAGAGTTCGCCGTCGAAACTGCTGGCGTAGCAGGGAATTCCCTTCAGGATCTCCGCCGTGGCAGGCGCAGGAACCGGCAGAACGCCGTGGGCGCACTTTACCGAGCCCCGTCCCACACATACGGGGGAAGCCAGAATCCGGTCCGCACCGATGCAGTCCATCAAAAAGCACACCGCCGCGATGTCTGCCAAAGCATCCAGCGTACCCACCTCATGAAAATGGATGTACTCCAAGGGTACATTGTGGACCTTGCTCTCCGCCTCTGCCAGAATTCCATAAACATTTCTTATGTCAACTTTTATTTTTTCCGGGATATTTAAGCCGTCAACAATTCGCTCGATGTCCCGGGGCTTGCTCTGCATGGGAAGTTGGTACATGGCCTCGGATTCTTCCGTCCCGCCGCATTTTACCGTTACATGCAGGCCGGAAATACCGCACTTCAAAGAAATATCCGCAGAATAGCTCACGTCGGGAATGCCCATGGCGTTCAGCTGTGCCAGAGCTTCCTTCCGGTCCGAGACCAGCTGCAGCAGCGCAGCCGTCAGCATGTCCCCCGCGGCACCGCAGCCGCAGTCGATGTAAAGGGTCTTCATTCTTTCCGCACCTCCGCGTGATTGATCATACTGGCCAGATAGCCTGCTCCGAAGCCGTTGTCGATGTTCACCACCGACACCCCGCTGGCGCAGGAATTCAGCATGGAAAGCAGGGCCGAAATGCCCCCGAAGGAAGCACCGTAGCCTACGCTGGTGGGCACCGCAATGACCGGGCAGTCCGCCAGACCGCCGATGGCACTGGCCAGAGCCCCTTCCATGCCGGCCACCGCCACAATGACCGAAGCACTCATAATTTCATCCATGTGTGCCAGCAGACGGTGAATGCCCGCCACGCCCACATCGTACAGCCTCACCACCTTGTTTCCGTGAACCTGGGCGGTCAGCGCCGCTTCTTCCGCCACGGGAATGTCCGAGGTGCCGCCGGTGGCAATCACGATGGTTCCGTTTCCCGAGGGCTCCGGCATTTCGCCGGCAACAGCCACCCGGGCCTCTTTATAATACTGTATCCGGTGAACCGCACCCACCGCCGCAGCGGCAGCTTCGTCCAGCCGGGTAATCAGAATGGTATTCTGACCGTTTTTCTTCATTACGTCCATGATGCCGATGATCTGCTCCGGGGTCTTTCCGGCCCCGTAAATCACCTCAGCAGCCCCCTGACGCGCCTTTCGGTGCAAATCTACCTTGGCGTATCCGATGTCCTCAAACGGTTCTTTTTTGATTTGCAGCAGCGCATCCTCCACGGATACGGAGCCATCCTTTACGCCCTCCAGGAGCGTGCGAATATCGTTGTTCATCTATCTTCCCTCCGGATCGAAATCCACGGATGTATAATGATTTGATAAGTGTTTAATGATTTCTTCCCGCTTTTCTTCCAGCAGCGAAAACTGGTCTTTCCGGATCTGCACCAGGGCCCTTCCGCCGGGCATGCGGATGCGGAAATCCGTAAAGCCCAGAGACATCAGGTAAACCTCCGACGCCTCGGTAAGCTGCAGTTTTTCCGCTGTAATCGCCTCTCCCGCAGGGATCCGGGTGGCAAGACAGGCATAAGCCGGCTTGTTCCAGGTAAACAGCCCCATTTCTCTGGACCGCCTGCGGATTTCCTCCTTGGTCAGACCGCAGTCCCGCAGGGGCGAAAGCACGGAAAATTCCTTCATGGCCCGGGTTCCGGGACGGTCTTCCGGATCGTCGGAAGCGTTGGTACCGTCCAGAATTTCGGTAAATCCGTCCGCGGCAGCCGCCGCAGCAACGGCACTGAAAATCTTCTTTTTGCAGAAATAGCAGCGCTCCGAATCGTTGCAGGAAATCTCCGAATCTTCCAGAACGGACATCTCCAGCACCTGCAGCTCCGCATTCCACTCCGCGGCCAGCCGCCGGGCATCCGCCAGTTCAAAGGCCGGCTGAAACTCCGTCTTCACGAAATAGGCCTTCACCTGAACCCCCGCATTCTTTGCCGCGGCCAGCAGAAAGGCCGAATCCACACCGCCGGAAAAGGCCAGCGCAATTTTATGATGTTGTGCAAAAAAATCCTTTAGTTCCATAAGCACCTTTATTTTATTATACAACAGCTGCAAACACAAAAAAAGAGCGCCGATTTCTCGGCGCCCGGAATAATCCGTTTACTTGAGTGCTGCCTTTGCGGTTTCGCAGAGCTTTGCAAATCCTGCTGCATCGTAGATAGCGGTTTCGGAGAGCATCTTTCTGTTGATTACAACTCCTGCCTTCTTGAGGCCGTCCATCAGTCTGCTGTAGGAAAGTCCGTTCATTCTGGCTGCTGCATTGATTCTTGCAATCCAGAGCTTTCTGTATTCTCTCTTCTTGAGCTTTCTGCCCATCTGAGCGCTTCTCATAGCTCTCATAACTGCCGGGTTCGCTGCTCTGAATACACGATGCTTTGCGCCGTAGAAGCCCTTAGCTGCCTTTAAAACTTTCTTATGTCTTTTCTTAGCGTTTACTCCGCCCTTAACTCTTGCCATTGTCTTCTACCTCCTACTTTCCTACAAGAACACTCTTAATTCTCTTGTGATCTGCGGAAGTCAGGTATGTTGCCTGACGCAGGTTCATCTTTCTCTTCGGTGTCTTCTGTGCTGTTCTGTGGCTCTTATATGCCTTGTTTCTCTTCACCTTGCCGGTACCGGTAAGCTTGAATCTCTTCATAGCCCCTCTGTGGGACTTCATCTTTGCGCCTTTTGCCATGATGATCTACCTTTCTTTTATGTTATTGCTCAACTTGTGTGGCTTTCTCGGCAGCCTTTGCGGCTTCCTTCGCGGCCTTTGCCGCTTTTTCTTTCTCTTTTGCGGTCTTAGGGGCAATGGTCATAGACATATTGCGGCCTTCCAGAACCGGTTTCTTTTCGATGTTTCCGAACTCGGCAAGCTTTTTGCTGAACTCCAGCATCGTTTCTTCGCCTTTATGGACATAGCCCATCTCTCTGCCGCGAAAACGCATAGAGATTTTGACCTTGTCTCCGCCCTCAAGGAACTTCTGAACCAGCTTGGCCTTGGTTTCCAGATCATGCTCCTCGGTAAAAATACCCAGACGCATTTCCTTTACTTCCATGGTAGACTGCTTTTTCTTTGCTTCCTTTTCACGCTTCTGCTGGTCGTAACGGAATTTTCCGTAATCGACGATCTTGCAGACCGGCGGATTTGCGTTCGGTGAAATGTTCACCAGGTCCAGATTTGCTTCCTGCGCGGCGGCGAGAGCCTCCTTGATGCTCACAACTCCGACCTGATTGCCTTCGGCGTCGATCAGACGTACCTCTTTGGCACGAATCTGTTCGTTAATAAGCGCTTCCTTAGCTATGGTTTTGTCCTCCCCAAAAAAGAAAAAAGCGGGTGCACAAGCTCCGCCAATTAAAACACTCCAAAGAGTTGGTTTTATAAGCCCGGCGACCCCTGCCGCCCAGGCGAGAAGCGGTAACTTCTGCTTGTTTGCTCATTTATTATAGAGGCTGCGGGGGCTGCTGTCAAGGAAAATATTGATATTTCCATGCATTTCCCGCATAAATCCGCTCCTATTATAGCGCCGAAAAAAGAGACCCGCAAGCAAAAACAATTGTTTACAAACATTTGTTTGCATGTTATTATTTAATAGAGGTTTTATAACCGTAAAGGAGACCCACATGAGCGAGATCAAAGAAAGAGATAAAAAAATCCTTGACTATATTACCAAGCACACCCAGGAAAAAGGCTATCCGCCCACAACCCGGGACGTCTGTGCAGCCCTGAACATCAAATCCACCTCCACGGTACACAGTGCCATGGAGCGTCTCCGGGAAGCCGGATACATCAAGCAGGAATCCGGCCGGCACAGATATGCCCTGGAAAGTGAACAGGCAGACCTGCACGAAGACATCGCGGAGGTTCCCATTGTCGGCAGAGTGGCTGCAGGTCAGCCTATTCTGGCGGAGCAGAACATCGAAGGATACTTTCCTCTTCCCGCAGGCCAGCTGGGCAGGGGCACCACCTTTATGCTTTCCGTCCACGGCAATTCCATGGTGGAAGCCGGTATTCTGAACGGCGATTATATTCTGGTGGAGCAGCAGTCCACCGCCAACAACGGAGACATTGTAGTTGCCATGATTGAAGGCATGGAAGAAGAAGCTACAGTCAAGGCCTATTATAAGGAGAACGGCCATATCCGGCTGCAGCCCCGCAACTGCGAGATGGAACCCATCATCGTAAAGGACTGCACCATCGTGGGCAAGGTAAAAGGCGTCTTCCGCTACCTGAGCTGATTGACGCGCAGCAGAGCCTCTGCGATTCTGTCCGCCGGAACGGAAAAACGCTGCGGCTGCAGGCACTTTGCCAAAATAAACAGAAGCTTCAAGAACGGGCAGCACTGTCCGTTCTTTTTGCTTGACGAAGAATTACCATTTATTGTAAAATAATAGTGTGACGGGCGGAGGATCATTTGAGACGCCCTATTTTATTGCTGCTTTTACTGACGGTGCTGCTGTGCCTCCTGCGCACGGAGCTTTTGGATTTCGGACAAAGTCCTCTGGAGGCGGCCCAGGGCAGCGTGCAGCATATTTCCGGCAGGGTCTGCAGCGTGAAAATCAAAGACTACGGAGTTCAGTTCGCAGTCCGGACCCGGGGCGAAAAACTGCTGGTAAAACTGAACGGCGATTATACCGGCTGCTGCACGCAGATTTATGATATGGTGGGCCGCCGCATCGAATGTTCCGGAGAAGTATCTCTGCCCGACGGCCGAAGGAATCCGGGCTGCTTCGATTACCGGACCTACCTGCGGGGCCGGGGCATTCGAACGGTCTGCACCACCAATTCTTACAAAATCAAGGGCGGAAGGATTGTCCGGCCTGTGATGCATTTTCTCAGCCTGCAAAAGGCCCGCTTCTACGCTGCGATCCGTCCCCTGCTTTCGGAGGACGATTTTTCCCTGCTGGCAGGACTGATGTTCGGCGAGACCTTCTACATGAACGAAGAACTCTACGCCGGATTTCAGGGCTGCGGCATTGCTCATATTCTGGCGGTTTCCGGACTGCACGTGGGATTGATGTTCGATGCGGTATCCCGGCTGTTCCGGGGCAGAAGGAACAAAAGCACCGATGCAGCCGCCCTGCTTCTGATTTTGCTTTACGCCGCCCTGTCCAACTTTTCGGTGTCCGTTCTGCGGGCGACGATCATGATTTTTCTGAAAATGCTGGCCTTCCATCTGCAGAAACGCTACGACAGCGTCTCCGCCGCAAGCGCTGCCGCCATCCTTCTTCTGCTCTGCAATCCTTACCTTCTTTACGACAGCGGTATGCAGCTCAGCTTTACCGCAGCATTTACCATGGGCATCGTGCTGCCCTGGGCGGAGAATAAATGGGGCAAGCTTTCGGACCGGGTCAAAAGCGAGCGTTTCTATAAATGCGGCAAGGCCGCACTGCCCACACTCTGCGCCTTTGCCGGCACCGGACCGCTCTGCGCTTACCAATTTCTGATGTTCTCCCCCATCAGTATTCTTCTGAACCCGCCGGTGATTGCGCTGGCAGGCATACTGCTGCCTCTGGCCCTGGCAAGCTTTGTCCTCTTCTGTCTGCTTCCCGGGGCAATTTCAGGCATTCTGCTGCCCTTACTGACCAGGCTGCTGGCCCTTTTCTGCCGCCTGCTTTTTGCATTGTCCGAGGCCGGAACTCATCTGTTTCCGGACAGCCGAATCTGTGCCCCACCCCTGGGTCTGGTACTTTTGTACTACATTTTCTTCTTTTTCTTCTTTTCCGAAATCCGCTATATTCTGCACCGCCGGAACCGTTATGCCCTGCTGGTATGCGTTCAGGTTCTGCTGCTCTCCGCCGGGACCCTGCTGCCCCGGGCACTGAACTGGACCAACAGCGTTCTTCCCTGGGACTACGGCGTGGCGCCTGTTACTTTTCTGGATGTGGGTCAGGGAGACTGCATCCACATTCATTACGGCGGCAAGGACATTTTGATTGACGGAGGCGGTTCCTATTACGCCAATGTGGCGGAAAAGACCTTAAAACCCTATCTGCTGAAAAACGGCATCCACAGTATCGATCTGGCCATCATCACCCACGAAGATATGGACCACAGCAAGGGAATTACCGAGCTGAACGAGATATTTGACATAAAAAAGATTCTGACAAATCACGATGTTTACAGCATTCAAAAGGGTGAAGAAAACGACCTTTGTCTGGTACTTTCCGCAGAAATCGAAGGACTGACTTTTCTCTTTATGTCCGACGCAGACATTGCAAGAGAGGAAGAACTGCTGCAGATTTTCCCGGATTTATCCTGCGACGTACTGAAAATCGGGCATCACGGCAGCGCCGGTTCCACAGGAGAAGCCTTTCTTTCCGCCGTTTCTCCCTCCTTTGCCGCCATCTCCTGCGGACAGAACAATCGCTACGGACATCCCGCGGGCAGCGTCATTGAACTTCTTGAAAATTCAGGTATAATATACGGTAGAACCGACCGGAGCGGAGCACTGTGTCTCCGCAAGGTTACGGACCGCTACTATATTTTCGAAAACGCAGCAAAGGACAAACAATGGCGTATTCCAAGAACGCTCCCGCAGAGCACCCCTCTCGGACCATCGTAAAAATGATGCAGGCAGGCCTGGCAAACAACGTGTTTCCCCGGGTAATTCTGCTCTGCGGCAAAGAAGACTTTCTGGTGGACTGGTCCCGATCCTATTTAAAGGAGGGGCTGATTTCCCCTGCCGCAGCCGTACTGGACTGCGTCGTCTTCTCCGAGGAAGCCATCGACGCGGACGATATTATCGCCGCCTGCGAAACGCCTCCCCTGCTCTCCCGGCGCAAGCTGGTCATCGTGGACCGGTCGGACATCTTTACCCTGACCCCCAAAGATATGAGCAGCGCCGACGTGCAGAAGCTGGCGGACTACATCCCCGCTCTGCCGGAAAGCACCATGCTGGTATTCTGCTGCGAAAAGCCCAACAAGACCAAGGCGATCTATAAAGCCGCAGCCAAATGCGGCATCGTCTACGATTTCACCCCGCTGGACGACGCCACCCTGGGCGGCTGGATGGCCAAGCGTTTTATTGCAGCAAAAAAAAGTTCCACCAAAGCGGAACTGGTGAATTTCGCCCGCATCTGCGGCTATGGCGACGCGGAGCGCAATTATACCCTTTATAACCTGGAAAACGATCTGAAAAAGATTTTTGCCTTATACGATAAAGAATATATCTCTTTGGAAGACATGCTGGCAGCAGCCCAGGGACAGGCGGAAGTCAATGCCTTCCAGCTGCTGGACAGCGCCTTCTCCGGCAAAAAAGGCCGGGCGTTGGAGATTCTTCACGCCAGCATCGACGCCCAAAGCCCGTCCAAGGAAATGGGCGTGATACTCAGTTTTCTGGGGCTTCTGATTTCTCAGCTGGAGATTATGCTGGAGGGCCGGGAACGCCAGGCCGACGGCATGGGTTACTACGATATCGTAAAGGATATGAAGATCAACGAATATCGCTTTAAGAAGGCCATGGAAGGCTGCAGAAGCAAGACCGTTCCCCAGCTGCGCAGCGCTCTGGACCGGGCGTTTCAGATTGAAAAAGACCTGAAATCCGGCAATATGGACGGCCGCACCGCCCTGGAGCTGTTCATCGGCGCGCTGTAAAAAATGCACACCTGAAAGTTATGCTGATTTTTCTGCAAACCATCGACGATCCCGAAGAACGCATTTGCTTTGAAAGCATCTATGCCCAATACCGGGACGCACTCTATCAATTCGCATTCAAAATATTAAAAAACCAAAGCGACGCCGAAGAT
>JAZUKP010000113.1:0-4553 GCA_045643345.1 Anaerovoracaceae bacterium
GTCTCTTCCAAAGAGTCGTACAGCCAGCCGGCTGCGGCCACCCGCATGCCGGAACCGTTCCCCCAGCTGTTGTAAGCTTCCCGGGCGCTGTGCCGGAGCCAGCGGGAAAAGGTGCCGCCGTAGCCCGCCCGGGGAAACAGATGGCCGTAATAGTGCATGGAATCCACCAGCAGCGTGCGTGTCTGCTCCTCCGAACAGTCCCGGGCATCCATCAGGGCCCGGGCCACCGCAACGGTCATCACGGAATCGTCCGTGGGGGCGCAGCCCGGCGCAAAAAGTACTAGTTTATTGATCTCTTTCTCGTTGCTGAATTCGTATACGGACCCGCAAATGTCTCCAATAATTGCTCCGATCATTTTTCCTCCTTTATATATACGCGTTTTCGTTTGGCCGGCACGCCCGCCGGACCGGGTTGAATAAAAAGAGCCGCAGGAATCACCCTGCAGCCCTATTGTACGAAACGCGGCACGCTCTGTGGTCTACCGGCAGTAGACTTTTTTCACGCCTAAAAGTGTTTTGCCAGACTTTTTATTCCGCACCTAAAAGTGTCTTGTAACCGTACTTGAAAAGCTGCTGGTCCAGCTCCCAGATGTTGTAGTTTCCGGATTTGATGAACCAGGACACGATAATATCGAACTTGCTGGAATCCGAAAAAGCCATTCCGCAGCTTGCCAGCAGCTCTGCGGCTTCCTCGTAGGAAAGCTTCAGGGCCATGGCCAGCGCCGCCAGCGTTTCCATCGAAGGCTTTTTGGTGCCGCCGCTGATAATTTTATGGAAGGTGCCCTTCTGGATTCCTGCCGCCTTGTACACCTGCACCTCGGTCAACCCCCGCTCCCGCATCAGCCGGATCAGCATGTCCGTAAAGGCCTCGCCGGTATGCTTTACTGCCTCTTCCAAAGACTCCGGTCTGCCCTCCCGGGGCAGAAATTTCCCCTCGATATATCGGTCCAGCTCCTCGATCCTGGAATCGTAAATCTCTTTTACAATATCTCCGTAAAGAACCAGATAAACCTCCATGTCCGAATACAGGGAAAGATACTCCGAGATCACCGTGACCGCATTTTCCAGCGCCATCGGAATCGGCAGCCCGTTATTTCCGGCACCGATCAGGGGGAACGCCACAGAGCGGCATTTCAGCCGTTCCGCCTCCTCCAGACTTTTCCGGTAGCAGCTTCTCTGCACGGCGCTTTCCCCGCTGCCGCCGCCGTTCCAATACAGGCTTGCGGTATGAATCAGGTACCTGCAGGGCATGTGAAAGGCCTGAGTAGACACCGCCTCTCCCAGCGTCAGCTTTCCGGCGTAAGGGGCGCAGGCCGCCTCCAGCTCTTCCCCGCCCAGCTCGTGAATCCGCCGGTCCACGCCGGAAAATCCGACCAGCAGCGGATTCGTAGAGTTGACCACCGCATCCACCTTCAGTGTTGTAATGTCCTCAAATAATATTTTCAGGCTCATGAACCCGTCCTTTCCGCGCTGCGGCGCATCTATAAAGGTTCCGTTTTATTCCATATTCTTTCTTGCCGTTGTCAGCATCAGTTTGATCCGGTTCAGCTGATTGACTTCGCTTGCGCCGGGGTCGTAATCGATGGCAGCAATATTGGCCCGGGGATAAGCTTTCTTCAGCGGCTTTATTACGCCCTTGCCCATAACGTGGTTCGGCAGGCAGGCGAAGGGCTGAATGCAGACAATATTGTTCACGCCTTCGTCTAAAAGCTCTATCATTTCTCCGCAAAGGAACCATCCTTCACCATACTGGTTTCCGATGGACAGGAAATCCTTTGCGGGTTCTGCAATCTTGTCCATGCGCAGCGGCGCGGTAAAGCGTCTGCTGGCCTTCAGAGCATCGGCAGCGGGCCTGCGCAGGCTCTCAAGTACCGGAATACCCAGCTTCGCAATTACGGATTCCATGATTCCCTCGCCCAGATATTTATGCTTGTAATCCTTGTCGTAAACAATCATTGCAAGGAAGTCCAGAAGATCCGGGACCACCGCTTCGGCGCCTTCCTTTTCCAATAGCTCAACAAGATGGTTGTTGGCGAGCGGCATATATTTTACAAGAATCTCCCCGACGATGCCGACTCTGGGCTTTTTCACGTCTTCGTTTATTGGCAGCGCATCGAAATCTTTCACAATCAACCGGCAAAGCTCCTTGTAAGAATACCGGGGGCTCTTTGCCGTAAGGCAATCCATACTGATTTTCTGCCATTTTTCCAGCAGGGCATTCGCGGAGCCCTCTGCCGCTTCGTACGGTCTTGTGCGCAGCAGGCAGCGCATCAAAACGTCTCCGAGAATAATGGCCTGCATGCTTTTTTTCAGCATGGGGATTGAAAATTTAAAGCCCTCGCTCTGCTCCATATTTCCCGCGTTTACGGAGATTACGGGAATATGGGAAAGCCCTGCCATGTCCAGCGCGCGCCGGATAAAACCGACGTAATTGCTGGCTCTGCAGCAGCCTCCCGTCTGAGACATCAAAAGCGCCAGCTTGTTCGTATCGTACTTTCCGCTCAGCACCGCTTCCATCATCTGCCCGGTGGTAACGATGGACGGGTAGCAGGCATCGTTGTTTACGTACTTGAGGCCCACATCCACCGCAGACTTCGAATGATTATCCAGCATTACCACATTGTAGCCGTGCTTTTTGAATATCGGGGTAAGCAAATCGAAGTGGATCGGACTCATCTGCGGCGCAAGGATGGTATAGCCCTCTTCGTACATCTTTTTTGTAAAGACCGCATGCTCGTACCGCACCGGCTTTGGGTCGGCGCATATATGATTTTTGCCGCGCATATTCATTGCGGCAATCAGGCTTCGGATCCGGATTCTTGCGGCCCCGAGATTCCCGATTTCGTCTATTTTCAGCATCGTGTAAAGCTTGCCGGAGTTTTCCAGAATCTCCTGCACCTGGTCGGTCGTTACCGCGTCCAGACCACAGCCGAAGGAAAACAGCTGAACCAGCTCCAGGTCATCGTACCCGCTGACATATTCTGCCGCATTATATAATCTGGAATGATACACCCACTGATTCACCACCCGCAGCGAACGGTTTTTTGACGCGGCCACCAGCGGCATACTGTCTTCCGGAAAGACATCCAGACCATAAGATGCAATCATTTCCGGAATGCCATGATTGATTTCCGGGTCGATATGATAAGGTCTTCCGGATAAAACGATTCCCCGGCGGCCGAGCCTGCGCATGTTCGCTAAAGCCTCCGCACCGGCGCGGCGAATATCCTCTTTCGCCCGGCGCTGTTCCTGCCAGGCCGCTTTTGCAGCCGCACGCACCTCCTGCTCCGGAATGTTCCACTCCTCCCCGCAGAACTTTACAAGTCTGTCTTCTGCGGTCTTTTCACTGGTAAAAGCAATAAACGGTCTGAGATATTTCATCTCGCCCCGCGTGATTACTTCCACATTATTTTTCAGATTCTCCGCGTAGGACACCACCATGGGGCAGTTGTAGTGATTGTTTGCGTCTTCCACTTCCTGATATTCGTAAAATACGCAGGGATGGAATACGGTTTTTATTCCGTGGTTAAACAGCCACTGTACGTGCCCGTGGGCAAGCTTGGCCGGATAGCATTCGGATTCCGACGGAATACTGTCCATTCCAAGCTCATAAATACCATGAGAAGAGAATGGCGAAAGCTCCGTACGAAAACCCAAAGCTTTAAAGAAAGTTGCCCAGTAAGGATAGTTTTCGTACATATTCAGTACCCGGGGAAGCCCAATCACGCCCCGGGCCGCATCCTCGGCGGCAAGTGCCTCGTATCCGAAAATGCGCTGGAGTTTATATTCGAACAGATTGTTTCCGCGTTCGGTTTTTGAATGAGAAGAAATTTTCTTTTCGCAGCGATTTCCGCTGATAAAGCGGCTGCCGCTGCTGAAGGTGTTAATGGTCAGAAGACAGTTGTTCTCACATCCGCCGCAGTGACTGGCTTTTGTTCGATACTGCAGAGCTGCCGCCTCTTCTTTTGACAGCGTGGTGCTTTCCGCTCCGGTGTAGTTTGCTTTTGCGGTCAGCGCTGCACCGAATGCGCCCATAATGCCGGAAATGTCCGGGCAGATTACGTTTGCGCCGGTAATCTTTTCGAATGCCCGCAGCACGGCTTTATTGTAAAACGTTCCGCCCTGCACCACGATGTTGTTTCCCAGCTGCCTGGCATCTGCCAGCTTAATTACTTTAAACAAGGCGTTTTTAATCACCGAATAGGCAAGGCCTGCGGAAATGTCGGAAAAGGGGGCCCCTTCCTTCTGGGCCTGCTTTACATTGGAATTCATGAATACCGTACAGCGGGTGCCCAGATCCACGGGGGATTTGGCCCGGACGGCCTTACTGGCAAAAACCTCCGCACTCATGCCCAGAGAGGAGGCAAAATTTTCTATAAAGGAACCGCAGCCGGAGGAGCAGGCTTCATTCAGCATAATGGAATCCACGTTGCCGTCCTTCAGGCGGATACACTTCATGTCCTGACCGCCTATATCCAGCACACAGTCCACCTGGGGCTGGAAAAACTCCGCCGCCGTGGCATGGGCTATGGTCTCCACCTCCCCGTGATCCA
>JAZUKP010000114.1:0-5317 GCA_045643345.1 Anaerovoracaceae bacterium
CGTAAAGAAGGAACTGGAAGAACTGGAAGCCATGAAGCAGGCCGCCATGGAAGCCGCTCAGGGCAAGAAGTACGAACCGGTAAAGGAAGACATCGAATTCGACGATTTCGACAAGATTGACCTGCGCGCCGGTGTGATTACCGCAGCGGAAAAGCACCCCAAGGCGGACAAGCTGCAGGTATTTACGGTGGACCTGGGCTTTGAAACCCGCACCATCGTTTCCGGCGTAGCCCAGCACTTCAAGCCGGAAGAATGCATCGGTCAGCACGTGGTGGCAGTGGTCAACTTAAAGCCCAAGATGCTCCGCGGCGTGGAAAGCCGTGGCATGCTGCTCTTTGCGGAAGACGCGGACGGCAAGCTGAAGTTTGCCCAGACTGCCGCAGAAGCAGGCTGCACCATCGGCTAAATAATAACCGGACGAAGAATCCCGCACCGCAGGGTGCGGGATTTTACAAAAATATGAGAAATCCATTCAAAAGAAAATTCAACCCCCATTCCGTACTGATCAAATTCTTCCTGGTCTTTCTGCTGTTCGGAAGCCTTCTGGGGCTGGTGGCAGTGGCCGTTCAAAACGACCTGGCCCAGTCCACCGCAGAAAAGCTGAACGCCGGCCAGTCCGTGGAAGAAGTGATTTTGAATACGAAAAATGCCGCGCTGAACTCTTCCCTGGCCATTGCGGTCATTATTCTCTA
The DNA here is from genome assembly GCA_045643345.1 of Anaerovoracaceae bacterium. Lineage (GTDB taxonomy): Bacteria > Bacillota > Clostridia > Peptostreptococcales > Anaerovoracaceae > RUG13409. The sequence goes on from JAZUKP010000114.1 coordinate 693, forward strand.
CACCTTCGTGGCCCTTTTCCTCTTTGTGGTGAGATGGAACCGTTCCCTAAAGCGCATGGAGGGCTACCTGACCGAAATCGGCAGCGGCAACTTTCCCGCAGCACCGCTGAAAATCAGCGGCGGCGACGAAATGAGCGAGATGGCGGACGTAATCAACGAAATGAAGGATTCTCTGGTGGAAAGAGAGCGTCTGCGCAGCGAACTGGAGCTGGCAAGAACCATCCAGGCGGAGATGCTGCCCGGCGAAGATGCTGCCCGCAGCCTGCCGGAAAGCTGCCGGGTGCAGGGTTTTATGGTGCCCGCCAAGGAAGTGGGCGGAGACCTTTACGATTTCTTTATGATCGATGAAAACCGGCTGGCCCTGGTCATTGCGGACGTTTCCGACAAGGGCGTACCCGCCGCCCTGTTCATGGCCACGGCAAAGATGTGCATCAAGGACAATCTGATGCTGGGGGCAGATCCGGGCGAGGTTTTAAACCGGGTCAACAACCGGCTGCTGGAAAACAACCGCTCCGGCCTGTTCGTAACGGCCTGGGTGGGCATGCTGGACCTGCAGAGCGGCAGACTGAAATACGCCGATGCGGGTCATCCCTACCCCTTTATCCGGCGGGGAGAAAAGCCGGAATACGAAGAACTGAAATCCGATCGAAACCTGGTACTTGCGGGTTTCCCGGATTTTACCTACCGGCAGGAGGAGACCTTCCTGCAGCCCGGAGACCGGATCTTCCTGTACACCGACGGCCTGGACGAAGCCCGGGACAAGGAAGGAAACTTCTTCGGAAAACAGCGGATCAAACTATTTTTAGACAGACATATTTCCTCGGAGACCGACGGGATCATACCCGAGATCCGGCGTGCCGTGGAGCTCTTTGCCGCAGGCCGGGAGCAATACGACGACCTTACCCTGCTGCTGGCAGAATATGCGGGAGGTGCACCCCATGAATAGACGACTGAGCAAAACTCTGGGCACCATCTTCCTGCTGCTGGAACTGGCCATCGTGCCCAAGGCCCTGGAACTGATGCTGGACCAGCACTTTTCGGAGCTGCCGCCTCTGCGCATCGTGGCCCTGGCCATGACCTTCGGATCCATCGCCCTGTGCATTCTGCTGTCCTTCTCCGCTCTCAGCGACAACGACAGCTATCCCCGGCACAGCTTCCTCTTTGAACTGATGGTGTTCGTGTGCTGCATTGCCCCCATGACCGACCTGGTCACCAAGGCCCTGGAAGCCGCGGAAAAACCCGGCTGGAACATGGCGGTAAACAGCGCCTTTTATCTGGCGGGCAGTCTGATTGCCTACCTGATCCTGCGCTACGAACTGCTGATTGTGGGCGAGGAGAAAAGCCCGGCCTTAAAAAAGCGCAGACGCATTGCCTCCGCCCTGATGCTGCTGCACACCGCCGCCGTTCTTCTGAACATGCCCTTCGGCTTCTTCTTTACCATTACCGAAAGCGGCGCCTACCGGAGCGCACCCACCTTTGGGCTGGCCTTTGCCGTGCCCGCGGCCCTTATTCTTCTGACGGTGTTTACGGCGGCAAAAGAAATGCCCCGGGGCAGACAGCAGCGGGCCTTTTTCTTCTTCTGGATTTTCGCCATTCTCAGCTCTCTGCTGCAGGTATGGCAGGAAGAACTGTCGGTGCAGTATACGGGGTACACCCTGACCCTGATCGTCATTTATCTGAACATTCAAAGTGAACTGGACGCATCCCGCGCAGATGCTCCGGATGAGGAGAACACATAACATGAAAGCAACTACAGTCCTGTGCAGCGATACCATGACCGTGACGGTAGACGGAGAAATCAATACGCTTACCGCACCGGAGCTTGCAAAGACCGTAGCGGACCTGAGCGGCGTCAGATCTCTGATATTTGACCTGGACAAAGTCCCCTACGTTTCTTCCGCGGGTCTACGGCTGTTTTTGTCCTGTCAGCGGTCTATGACCGCAGCGGGCGGCGATATGCGGATCATCCATATTAATGAATTCTTGGCAGAAATATTCGAAAGCGTGGGATATGACCGCATTATGCGGCTGGAAAGAAAACAGACCGAAGGAACCAATGCAGACGCAGAATAACAAGCTCATCCGTAAAATTTTTCTCAGTTACGCGTTCACCTTTATGGTGATCATTTTTGCGGACTCACTGACCATGATCGCGGACGGTATGATGGTTTCCCGGGGGCTGAATGCCGCCGCGCTGGCAGCCACCGGTCTGGCTGACCCGTCCTACAAAATCGCCACTCTGTTCGCCGGGATCCTGGCGGCAGGCCTGCAGTCTATGTGTGCCCAGGCCATGGGCTCCGGAGACAAAAAACGGGTCAACGAGATTTTTTCCGCCGGGCTGCGGGCCGCACTGGCGGTGTCTCTGCTGCTTACGGTGCTGGGATTTTCCTTCACGGGCAGCCTCTGCCGGCTCTTCGGCGCCGGCGAAAGACCGGAGCTTTACGATCATCTCTACGCCTATCTGCGTGGCTGGTTCACCGGACTGCCGGGCTATGTGCTCTTCTTTGTGCTCTCGCCTCTGGTTTCTCTGGACGGCAACAAAAAGCTGGTGACCGCCGCCACCTTCCTGCAAAGCATCATCAATATCGGAGGGGACGCCCTCTCCGTTTTCGTACTCCGCACGGGAACCTACGGCGTAGGTTTTTCCACCGGACTTTCTTACAATCTCTCCGCAGCCCTGCTGCTTCTGAGTTTCGTCCGGAAGCAGTCCGTCTTCTCGCTGCGCAGCGCCTCTCCGGATTACCGGGTCCTGCAGAAGACCCTGCGGATCGGTCTGCCGAAAATCACGGAGCAGATCTGCAGAATTCTGGCCCCGATCCTGATCAACCGCACCGTAATGGCGGTGGGCGGCAGTTCTGCCATGTCCGCACTTTCCGTAAAAGCCAGCATTATGGGCTTCTGCGTGATCATCGGCAACGGCATTGCGGAAAGCCTGGGCCTGATGACCCAGATTCTGTACAGCGAAAAGGACGCAGTTTCCTTAAAGCAGACCGTTAAAGTGGGCCTGGAAGTTCATCTGACCCTGACCGGCCTGATGACCCTGCTGCTCTTTGCCGCCGCAGGGGGTATTTCCCGGCTGTACTTTGCCCCGGGAACCACGGAATGGACCCTGGCGCGGCAGGCGATTCGCTGCCTGGCACTGGCCTTGCTGACCAACGGATGCAACCAGATTCTGGTCCGGTACCTGCAGGGAACCAGAAAAATGGTGCAGGTGCACACCCTGACCCTTTTCCAGCGCTTTATTGCCCTGACCCTTTTTACCGCGCTTCTGGGATACAAATTCGGAACCCCAGGCTTGTTTGCGGCCATTCCGGTCAGCGAAGCGGCGGTACTTTTGGGCTACCTGGCCGCAGTGCTTCTGCTGCGCCGCCGGGGCAGTTTCTGGGACAGCGTTTTAATGCTGGACGGCGGCTTCGGCTACAACGAAGAGAACAGTTTCTCCGCCAGCATCTCCACCCTGGAAGAGGCAGTGGCGGTTTCCGAACGCATCGAAGCCTTCTGTCTGGCCCATGGAGTGGATCCCAAAAAGAGCTTTTTCTCCGCCCGCTGCATGGAGGAGCTTTCCGTCAACGTCATCGAGCGGGGCTTTACGCGCAGCAGCGAAAAGCCCCGGAATCTGATCCTGGACAATCAAAAACACCACTGCGACATCCGGGTAATGATCGACCCGGAGGAAGTGGTGCTACGGGTCCGCGACGACTGCCCCTACTTTAATCTGCGTGAACGCTACGACAGTCTGGCGGAGGACGACATCGACGCCGGCGTATGGATCCGCCTGGTCTACGCCCTGGCCAAGGAAGTCAGCTATATCAATATTTTCAACACCAACACCCTGATTATCCGCATATAGAATTGCGGACCTTAAGACAATAAAAATCCTGCACCGGACCGATGCAGGATCTTTTATTTTGCTTAGAATTCTTCGCCCATGTAGGCCAGACGGGAGTATTTGTACAGCGCCTTTTCAAACGCTTCGAATTTGGTGTCGTAGGAACACATGGACGGCTTGCCCGGCTTGCAGAAGCGGCGGCAGAACTGCTTTGCGTATTCCTCCTGCTCCGCATCGCTCATGCCCTCCGTAAGACCGTCGGCGTTTACGGTCAGCAGAATCTTGTCGCCGTACTCGTCGTAGAGTCTGGGGGTATCGTTCATGGTCTGCGGATTCCAGGACTGCCAGCCCGCAGCAATGTAGGCCTCGATGCGCTTTTCCGTGTGGCCGCAGGAATGGAGCACCGCGATCTTGCCCTTGGACTTGATGTAGTCTGTCAGCTTCTTCATGTGCGGAACGATCATTTCCATGGCGGTATCCTGAGAGAAGAAGGGGTTCGCCTGAGAGCCCCAGTCATCGTGTACGGTAATGGCCCGGATCATGGGGAAATACTCGCAGATTTTGTCCACGACCTGCATCAAAACGCCGGTGGTGGCATCAAAGAGTTCGTGTACGGCATCCTGCTGATCTTCGTCCACCAGTGCGGTTACCGCGCCCTCAAAGTCCATGAAGGAAATCAGACGCTCAAACCATGCGCCGGAAAGAAGGGTCATGGTCAGCCAGTCGCTGCCCTGCAGAAATTCTTTATTCGCTTCCACGCTGCCGGCCCAGTCCCAGGAGTTTACATCGGGCAGCT
>JAZUKP010000115.1:0-5117 GCA_045643345.1 Anaerovoracaceae bacterium
TTCTGGTCAATTGTAATATCGCTGGCAACCATCGCAGTCTTTTACCTGCGCTTCGAAAAGAAGAAGGTCCGCACCCGCAGAATGGTCATCATCGCGGTGATGACCGCTCTTTCCGTGCTGGGTCGCTTTATTTTTGCCGCCATCCCGGCATTCAAGCCCATTACCGCCATCGTGGTGATTACCGCGGTCTGGTTGGGCCCGGAATGCGGCTTTATGGTGGGTTCCATGTCCGCCCTGATTTCCAACTTCTACTTCGGACAGGGACCCTGGACCCCCTTCCAGATGGTAGCCTGGGGACTTCTGGGTGTGCTGGGCGGCCTGATGGCGCCGCTGCTGAAAAAGAGCAAACTGACACTCTGCATTTACGGTGTGTTCGCCGGCGCGGTTTTTTCGCTGGTCATGGACATCTGGACGGTGCTTTGGTACAACAGTACCTTTACCTGGGCCTTGTTTAAAACGGCTGTGATTACGGCCATTCCTTTTATCATCAGCTACGCCGTGTCCAACGTGGTTTTCCTTCTGATTCTGGGAAAACCCTTCGGCGACAAGCTGGAACGGGTCATCAATAAATACGGAATATAAAAGCTATGAAATTCTATCTTTCTACCATTGCCGACGTGGATTTTTCCTGGGATGACGAAACCCAGACCGAATCCATTCAATACGTACACCGCACCGGCCCTGCGGCAAAAGAAAACGGCCTGGGACTGGAGCTGGCAGAGTTCTGCATCGCGGAAAACTGCGCCCACCCGGAAAAGGTCAGTTCTTTTTTTAAAGAAAACATGACATACAGCCCGGATTTGATTCTGCATGCACCCTACAACGAGCTGCTGCCCCACGCCATCGAACCGGCAGTGGTCACTGTGGCGGAAATGCGCTACGGTGAAGCCTATGCGCTCTGCGAAAAATACGGACTGCAGAAAATGGTAGTGCACGGCAACTTCAACCCCCTGCTCTACTATCCGGAATGGTTTATCGACCGGAACATTAAGTTCTGGAAAAAGTTTCTGGCGGAGCATCCGGGCAACTGCATCATCGTACTGGAAAACGTGATGGAAAGCTATCCGTCCCTGATTACCGACATTGTAAAAGGCGTGGACGATCCCCGCTTCCGCATGTGCCTGGATATCGGACATGCCAATCTGCATCCGGTGGCGCCGGAAATCTGGCTGGAAGAATGCGCCCCCTGGCTTTCGCATCTGCATATTCACAATAACAAGGGACCGGTTCCCGGAAGCTTTGCCGCCGCCGGCGATTTACACAGCGCGTTGGGGAACGGCATCATCGAAATGGAAAAACTGCTGAAAAGAGCGAACGAAATCAACCCCGATATGACCGCGTCTCTGGAAAGCAACGAAATAATAGATTCTGTTAACTGGTTAAAAGAGAAAGGCTTTATCTGATGGAAAATGAATTAAGAGAAATCATCGGCATGATTGAAGCTTTAGACGCAGAGGCAGTAAAAGCTGCTGAAGAACGCCAGGCAAAATTAGCAAAACCCCCGGGATCTTTAGGAAAGCTGGAAGATATCTCCATCCGTCTGGCGGGAATTACCGGAAAGATCTGCAACAATCTGGACCGCCGCCGCATTATCGTTCTGTGTGCGGACAACGGCATTATCGAGGAAGGCGTATCCTGCTCTCCCCGCAGCGTTACTGCATCTCAGGCGGTAAATATGACCCTGCGCAAAACCGGTATGTCCTGCATGGCCAAGGCCTTCGGAGACGACGTGCAGGTGGTGGACGTAGGCATTGCGGACCCCTATGAATCTGAAGATATCGTTACCTATAATATCGCAAAAGGCACCAAAAACTTCTTAAAGGAAGACGCCATGACCCGGGAGCAGTGCATCGAGGCCATTACCGTCGGTGCAAAGCTGGCAAAGCATGCCAAAGAACAGCGCCAGGACGTAATCGGTGTGGGCGAAATGGGCATCGGCAACACCTCTACCAGCTCTGCGGTGCTTTCCGTACTCACCGGTCTGGATATTCCTACGGTTACCGGCCGGGGCGGCGGACTGACCGACGACGCTTTCGTGCACAAAAAGGAAGTGCTGGAAGCAGCGATTGCCGCAAGAAAACCGGACAAAAATGACGTGATTGACGTGCTTTCCAAAGTGGGCGGACTGGATATTGCCGCCATGTGCGGTGTTTACCTGGGCTGCGCGGCCTATAAGCTTCCGGTAGTCATCGACGGCTTTATTTCCGTGGTGGCAGCCCTCTGCGCCGCCAGAATCTGCCCGGAGGCAAAATACTACATGTTCCCCTCCCACGAAAGCTTCGAGCCGGGATATATGGCAGCGCTGAGAGAACTGGAGCTGACCCCCTATCTGAACATGGGCATGCGTCTGGGCGAAGGCTCCGGCTGCGTGCTGGCCTTTGAAATCCTCTCTGCGGCCTGCACCGTCATGAACGACATGGCCCTCTTTAACGAGGATTCCGGCATCAATGACGATTATCTAACCGAAATTCGCAAAGGAGACAGTTTTTCCGTATGAATATCTTTATTTCCGGCGGATGCAAAAACGGAAAATCCTCCATTGCCGAAGATTGCTGCGTAAAACTGGCCCAGGGCGGCCCCCTCTATTATATTGCCACCATGCAGGCCTTTGACGACGAGGACCGGGCGCGCATCGCCCGCCACGTGGCCAGCCGGGACGGCAAAGGCTTTATCACCCTGGAGCAGCCCACAAAAATTCTGGAGTGCCTGAAGCACTCCGACCCGGAAAACGGTACCTACATTCTGGATTCCGTTACCGCGCTGATGATCAACGAGCTGTACAGCCACACGACTGCCATGGGAGAAGAAACCTACGACATGACCGCAGACCCCCGGGCCGGCGAGCGCGTGGCAGAGGAGCTTACGCAGTTCTGCCGCCGGGTGAAAAATGCGGTCTTTGTCAGCGACTTTATCTACGAGGAAGCCGCAGAATACAACAGATATACAGACGAATACCTCCGCGCCCTGTCCACCGCAGACCGTGCTCTGGCAAAGGAATGCGATGCCGTGGCAGAAGTAATTCTGGGAAATATCAATATGTTCAAAGGAGAACTTCCCTTATGACCGCTTTTTTCATGGCCTGGATGATGTTTTTATGGATTCCCAGCCCTTCCCACAAATGGGACGAAAGCAAAAAGAAAGAAATGCTGCTGTGCATGCCGCTGGTAGGCCTGATTCTGGGCGTGGTCTGGATGCTGCTGGCCTTCGTCTGCCGCAGAACTCTGGGCGCGGCCCTGCTGGCCGCTGCCCCGTGGCTGATCACCGGCTTTATGCACATTGACGGTTACATGGACTGTGCCGATGCGGTGCTTTCCTTTAAGGACCGGGAGAAGAAGCTTCAGATTCTGAAAGACACCCACGTGGGTTCTTTTGCCGTGGTCAGCATGGTCATTCTGGGCATGCTGCAGCTGGCAGCCTGCCTGCAGATCGACCCGGTGGGAAAAGAACCCGCCTTTCTGCTGATTCCCGCCCTTACCCGCTGCGTCAGCGTGGCCCGGGTGCTGCGCTGGGAAGCCCTGCCCACCAGTTCCTACGTCCATCTGACCGAAGGCGTAACCGGCAAACATAAAATCATTCCGGCGCTGATGGCCGCCGTTTTCCTGACGGCGCTGTTTTTCCTCTGCGGCTGGAAATGCTGCGCTGCAGTGGTCATCGGCCTCTGCGTGCAGATGCTGGTGATGCGGTATCTGCGCAATAATCTGGGCGGTATGTCCGGAGATATTTCCGGCTCCGGCATCGTGACTGGCGAACTGGCCTGCCTTATGGCACTGGCTATGATATAGGAGATATGATTATGGATTTGATTATCGGCGGCGCCTATCAGGGCAAAACCGCTTACGCGAAAGAAAAATACAAGCTGACAGACGAAGACGTTTTTACGTGCACCCAGGAGGGCAAAATCGACCTTTCCAGGCGTTGTTTGACCCATTTTGAAGAATACCTCATGTACGCATATAAAAACGGAATTTCGGAGCTTCCGGCCTTCCGCGAGGATGCCGTTATTATTATGAACGACATCTTCTGCGGCGTGGTACCCATCGATGCGGACATCCGGGGCTGGCGGGAGCATGCCGGCCGGGCCGGTGCGGCACTGACCCGCCGGGCAGACCACGTGACCCGCATTTTCTGCGGTCTTGCCCAGGAACTGAAATAAGCGGCAGCACATCTGCATATAAAACTGCTGCAGCCCTCTGACAAAACGGCAAAGGAGAAAAATATGAAGCTCTATCTGATACGCCACGGCCGCACACCGGCCAATGAAAGCTGGCAGTACTGCGGCTTTCTGGATGTGCCTCTATCCGAAGGAGGCGCCGCGGAGCTGCGGGAACGCCGGGCTGCCGGCGGTTATCCGGCGCTTTCCGGACTGAAAATCTACACCAGCGGTATGCTTCGCACGGAGCAGACCCTCTCCGCCCTTTTCGGCGAAGTGCCCCACGAAACCCTGCCCGAATTCAAGGAAATGAATTTCGGGATCTTCGAGGGACGCAGCTACGAAGAAATGAAAGAAGATCCGGCCTACATCCAATGGTGTGAGGGCGACAACCTGGCCAATGTCTGTCCCGGCGGCGAAAGCGGGAACCAAATGGCGGAACGGGTATACAGGGCCCTGGACCGGCTGCTGGAGCAGGGCAGCGACTGTCTGATCGTCAGCCACGGAGGACCGATTTCCGCCGTATTTATGCGCTATTTTCCAAAGGATGCAGAATACTGGTACAAAATCCAGCCCAAAAACGGCGAAGGCTACCTCTTCGAATTTGAGGAAAAAAACGCAATATCGTACACAAAAATACCCGAGGTATAAACCTCGGGTATTTTACGATATCTGGTGTTCCGACCGAACAAATTCGTTTTCAGGGATATAGGACAAAAAGTGTTGATGGACTAGTTCCATAAATCCGGATATTCTCCTGATCTGTGGAGCTCATTCCAGGCGATTGCATCGCCCCAATCAGGGATGCTTCCCGACAGTTTTTCCAGCCTTGTAAGTCGCTTGTAAATCTCGACAATACTTTTGTCCGTCGGCATGGTTTTTAATATTTCAGAAACAGAAAGCGGTTCTGGTGAGTGCATGTAGCACCACCAGAAAACCGCTTTTATTCGTCTTTCTACAGATAAGC
>JAZUKP010000116.1:0-5607 GCA_045643345.1 Anaerovoracaceae bacterium
AATCTTTTCGTAACATCGCCGGAGCAGTTTTGCGTCAAAGCCCTGGGGCGTCTGCACCGCGTAGAGCCTGGAGCGGTCCAGGGTGGTATCCGCCGTGCGTATGGTATCTTTGGGCCGCACGCAGGGCACCACCGCCTTTGCTCCCTGCTTCAGGGCATCCTTTACCCGGTCGATCACTTCCGGACTGACAAAGGGCCGGGCACCGTCATGGACCAGCACGAAGTCGATGTCTTCGTCCACACCACACAGGCCGCTTTACACCGAATCCTGCCGCCGGTCTCCGCCGGGCACATCGCCCCCGGGACCCACCACGATCATCTGGTCGAAATCCGCAAAGGCGTCCTTGACCATTTCCAGTACGGTTTTTTCGCCGATTTTGATATTCTCTTTTTTTCGTCCTCCCATGCGCACGGATTTGCCCGCTGCCGGGATGATTACCGCAAATTTACTCATGATTTTCTATGGTTTTACAAAGATCATTCTTCCCGCGGAAGTCTGGAGCACACTGGTCACGATGACGTTAATGGTTTTTCCGATGTATCTCCGGCCGCCCTGGTCCACGATCATGGTTCCGTCTTCCAGATAGGCAATGGACTGGTCGTCCCCCTTGCCCTGCTTCACCGGGGTCACCCGCATGACTTCGCCGGGCAGCGCCACCGGCTTGAGCGTATTGGCCAGCTCGTTGATGTTCAGAATCCCGATGCCCTGCACGCCGGCCACCTTGTTCAGATTGTAGTCGTTGGTGACCACCACGCCTTCCAGAATCTCCGCCAGTTTTAAAAGCTTCAGATCCACTTCCGGAATTTTCGCAATCTCTTTGTTGGCGGTGGTGTCGTAAATTTCTACGCCATGTTCATCCTGAATGGCTTTCAGGATGTCCAGTCCCCGCCGGCCCCGGTTGCGCTTCAGTTCGTCTGCCGAATCCGAAATGTGCCGCAATTCCACCAGCACAAAATCGGGGATGACAATCTCCCCTTCCAGAAAACCGGTATTGAGTATTTCCTGCACCCGGCCGTCGATAATAACACTGGTATCGAAAACCTTGGGCAAGGCGCTTCCTCTGGATTTGTTCTTCCGCTTAAAGATATCTGCGGAAAAAAGACCGGAAAGCTTCGGCCACAGCACAACGCCCAGACGTCTGCCGGAAAGCCAGCAGTAATAACCGATTCCGATGTAAAGAAGAATACTGAGAATCAGATTCAGATACATCTTGTCCAAAGCTCGGATGCTCATAAGGATGTTGGAAATAATGCTGGCAATAAAGATGCCAAACACCAGACCGATAATCCCCGGCACCAGCTCTTCCACCGGAACCTTCTGAATCAGTTCGTTTACTGCGAGTTTTGTGTGGTTTAAATCACTTCGGTCTTCGAATGCGGAATAAATAACAAGAAAAATAATACCGAATAAAAAAATTGCAGCACCGTTGATTATCCACATCGCAACAGGGTCCATTTCTGCGAACTCCGCGGCAAAGCGGTTCATCAGCGACTGCGACACACCCAGACCGAGCAGCATTCCACACAAAACAAAAATAACGCGGAATGCCTTTTTAAACATAATGTCCTCCTATATTAAATTCTCTATTTTTTCCAGAGCCTCCTCCTCTGTCATACCTAACACGACCTCCATTTCGGAAGCCAAAATCTGTTTTGCGTTGGAAAGCAGCTTTTTTTCTCCCGTGGACAGCTTCCGGACCCGGTCTACTCTTACCAGATTGCGGATGACCTCTGCCACATTTTCGGGAATGCCGGTTTTCAGTTTTTCCATATTGTCCCGGTTCCGGCGATTCCAGTTGTCGTCCATCGGCGTGGACGCATCCCGCAGCGTGTCGAATACACTGGAAAAAGCTTCTTTTTGAATAATGGGGCGCAGACCTGCCTGCTCGCAACCTTCCACGGGAACCATGACCTGCATATTCCCCCGGGAGATACGAACGATGTAATACGACCTGATTTCTCCAAGAACCTGTTTTTCTTCTATATTTACAATAACCCCCGCGCCGTGCATCGGGTAAACCACGGGGCTTCCGACTGAAAACATTATATACTACCTCCGAAATTATTATATATCAGAGGTAATAAAAAGTCAAAACGCAAATAATATCATATACAGATTATGCCGTCAACTTATTTTTTTTTATAACTTTTCCACGGAGAACCAGAATACGGAGCCCTCTCCCGGCGTGCTTTTCAGCCCGTACAGGGCACCGTGTCTTTTTAGAATTTCGCTGCAGATGGAAAGTCCCAGGCCGGAGCCTTCCTTGCTTCGGGCACCCCGCTGACTGGACCGCTGATAACGGTTCCAGATGCTGTCCTGCTGATCCTCCGGCACACCGATGCCGTGGTCCTCCACGCAGAATTTTACCCGGTTTTCGCCGTCCGCCTCGAAATACAGCCGCACATACTTGTCATCTTCGCTGTACTTTACCGCGTTGGACACCAGGTTGGAAATCACCTGCTTAATCCGGGCTTCGTCGCCCCGCATCATCACCGGCTCCGGCAGCGTATCCAGATGCAGTTCGTAACCTTCCAGCTCCATAATTTTATAGGTCTGGAAGATGTCCTCTGCCGCCTGCTGCAGATCAAAATCCTTTTCTTCGAAGCTCTCCGTGCCGGACTGCACCCGGGAAAGCTCCAGAATATCCGATACCAGGTCTGCCAACCGGTCTGTTTCCTCGATAATGACTCCCAGATGTTCCTCCCGCTTTTCCTTACTGTCCCCGGAAAGATCCCGGATCATCTCCGCATAGGACTTAATCATGGTCAGCGGCGTCCGCAGATCGTGAGAAATGTTGGCCATAAAATCCTTCTGCAGGCTGTCCGCCGCCTTCAGCTGGGCAGCCGCGTGGTTCAGGGTATCCGCCAGTTCGTCGATTTCCGCACAGTCCGCCCCTTTAAACTCCACGTCAAAATTGCCTTCGCCCAGCGCCTTGGCACTTTTACTCATCTCCGCAATAGGAGCTGCCAGTCTTTTGGCGGAAAGATAGGCCAGAATCGCGCCCAGAACCAGCACCGCCACGGTTACGATCAGCATCTGGGAACGCAGAATACCCACCGCAGGTCCCAAAGGCGTCAGGTACGCCACCGCATACAAATGAATGCTGCGCCGGTATTCGCTGTTTACCTTCCGGGCATACACCAGCATATCGCTGCCCGCGGAATCCCGGGCGGAAAACGAAATGCTGCCGGAGGCCGAATTTATCAGCATTTTCCGGGCATCGCTCACCAGATTTTTATTGATGGAAAAATGCTTTCCCTCCTTGTCGTTTTCCGCAGAGGTAATGGCAAAAGAGCCGTCGGAGGCTTCCACGTAAAAATACACGTCATTATCCGTGGACAGCGAGCCAAGGGCGTCGCAGAAGGAATCGTAATCCAGCTCCCTGGAATTGCTGTACAAATCACTGATGCTGTTCATGCTGCTCTTGCACTTGCGCCGCATGGAAGACTGGTAGTATTTTTCAAAAAAGACGGACTGCATGGCCCACAGCAGAAGCAGCAGCGCCGCGCCGAATACGATAAAGACCGTCAGAAGTCTGGATCTTAAATCGTTTTTCTGACGGCCGTTTTTTTGCAACCAATTAAGCTTCAAATTTATAACCTACTCCGCGAACTGTCTGAATCTTATCCCGGTAAACCCCCAGCCTGCTGCGCAGGTTCTTGATGTGGGTGTCGATGGTGCGGTCGTCGCCGAAGAAATCGTAGCCCCAGATATCGGAAAGCATACGGTCTCTGGACACCGCAATATTTTTATTGCGCATCAGATACGCCAGAATTTCAAACTCCTTCAGGGTGACCTCCGTCTTTTCTCCGTCTACGGTCAGAGTTCTTGCCGCAATGTCCAGCCGGATGCCTTCGCAGGAAAGAATTTCGTTTTCCTTTTCAGGTTTCGCACCGCCGCGGGAAAGCACTGCCGCACATCTGGCCATCAATTCCTTGGGAGAAAAGGGCTTCACCACGTAATCGTCAATGCCCAGTTCAAAGCCGAAGAGCTTGTCGTACTCCTCGCCCCGGGCGGAAAGCATGATCACCGGCGTATTGCAGTCTTTGCGGATCTGCTTTACCGCCGTGTAGCCGTCCAGCTTGGGCATCATAATATCCATAATAATCAGGTCGTACTGCTCCCGGGAACATTTGTCCACCGCCTGCAGACCGTCCGCCGCCTCGTCGGTTTCGTAGTTGTTGAACTGCGCATATTCTCGGATGACCGCACGGATTTTTTCCTCGTCGTCTACAATTAAAATTTTAGCCATAAAATCACCTCGCCCTTATTCTACCCCCGTTATTTGTTGAAATGATGAAGTGCCTGAGAAAGGGTATGCACCCCGATCAAACGGATGTCTTCAAAGCTGCCCCGCAGTTTTTCCGCGCTGCGGTCCGGCAGAAGCACTTCCTTAAAGCCCAGACGCTGGGCCTCCCGCACGATTTTTTCCGCGTTCTGCACGGGACGAAGATCACCGGTCAGGCCGATTTCGCCGATGGCCAGCACTTCCGGGGGAATGCGCATCCCCTTTTCGTCGGACCAGATGGCCAGTGCCACCGCCAGATCCGTGGAAGTACCTTCCGGTTTTAATCCGCCCACCACATTCACGTACACATCCCGGTTTACCAGATTGACCCCTGCCTTCTTTTCCAGCACCGCCAGAATCATGGAAAGCCGCTGGCTGTCGATGCCCAGAGCCGTTCGTCTGGCAAAGCCTGCGTTGGAAGCCGCCGTCAGTGCCTGAATTTCCATGAGCAGCGGCCGGGTTCCCTCGTAGACCGCCGTTGCCGCGGCGCCCACCGCTCCGTCCTCCAGGCCTTCCAGAAAGCTCTTGGACAAGTTCTCGATTTCCGCAAGCCCCTCTTCCCGCATTTCGAAGGCACCGATTTCGGAGGTGGTGCCAAAGCGGTTCTTTAAGCTGCGCAGGATCCGCAGGTCCTGGCTTCGCTCGCCGGAGAACTGCAGCACCGCGTCCACCATGTGCTCCACAATTTTCGGTCCCGCCAGCTCGCCGGACTTGGTCACGTGGGCCACGATGAACACCGGAATATTCCGGCCCTTGCCCAGATTCATCAGAATATTGCCGCAGGCCCGCACCTGAGACACGCTGCCAGGAGAAGCCTCCAGCGCCGAGGTGTACATGGTCTGAATGGAGTCGATGATCAGAAATACCGGTTTTAAATTGTCTGCCGCCTCCAGAACGTTGTCCAGGCAGGTTTCGGACAGCAGGTAGAGATTGGAAAGGTCGCCGCTGCAGATGCGGTCCGCCCGAAGCTTGATCTGCTCCGCGCTTTCCTCGCCGGAAACGTAAAGCACCGGACCTACGGTCTGTGCAATATGCGCCGCCGCCTGGGTGATGATGGTGGACTTGCCGATGCCCGGCTCGCCGGAAATCAAAGTCAGAGACCCTTCCACCATGCCGCCGCCCAGCACCCGGTTCAGCTCCCCGATGCCGGTATCGATGCGGCTTTTGGCCGTGGGCGACACCCGGTTCATAGGTACCGGCACAGGAGCCGGTCCCTTTTTTGCAGGCGCAGCCGCAAGTGCCGCAGGGGTCTCCTGCACCGTTTCCTCCACAAAACTGTTCCAGGCGCCGCAGATGCACTGCCCCATCCACTTGGGGCT
>JAZUKP010000117.1:0-2062 GCA_045643345.1 Anaerovoracaceae bacterium
GCATAATTCTTGCCGCATTCTTCGGATCGAATACCGTAAACAGTCCCAGGTTCCACTTGCTTTCGATAATCATCAATCGGTCTTTGGCCCGGTCGATGTCCTCCTGCAGCGTTTTGCCGAAGCCGTCCAGGTCTACCGCAATGATTTTATCCGGGTTCTTCTCCAGGGTCATGCCGATGGGCATATTGTCCGCAAAACCGCCGTCCAGGTATTTAACGCCGTCGATTTCGTAAGGCGTAACCACGGGAAAGCAGGAGCAGCTGGCAAATACATAATCCAGCAGCTGACCCTTCGGAATCGCATCTTTCCAGCAGTGCAGCGGCTCCATTCCGTTCATTTTGACCGTTACGACACCCAGTTCCACCGGCGATTTCCGGATGACCTCCTCGGATACGCAATCTCCGATTACATCCTTTACCGTTGTAAATTTGATGCCCTTGTTCTCGATGGCATGCTTGTAGTCGAACACCTCTTCGGTATCCAGCGTCAGCCAGAAATTTTTTGCCTCTTCAAAAAGGTCTGCCGCCACCATGACGGCATTCATGGAACCGATGGAGGTACCCGTTACGATATCGATTTTTATTCCCAGTTCCCGGAGGGCCTGCCAGACGCCTATTTCATAGGCGCCCCGGGAGCCTCCGCCGCTCAAAACGAATGCGGTTTTCATACAGTTTCCCCTCCCCTGAATTCTTTTTAATTATTGTTGGACGGCAGATGGCTGGCAATCAGTCCCATCAGATTGGACAGCGGCATGGTCTGCAGCGTTACCTTTCCGGGTCCGGTAATTACCGTGTTGAAGATGCCTTCGCCGCCGAAGAGCACGTTCTTTGCGCCCTTCACCGTCTGAATATCGATGCTGCAGGTGCTCTCCACCATAGCCAGATTTCCGGTATCTACAATAAGCTGCTGTCCCGCTTCCAGCTGATATTCGACAGCGCTTCCGTCAATTTCCAGGAAAACAAGACCGCTGCCGGAAAGCTTCTGCATTATAAAGCCTTCGCCGCCAAACAGGGCTACTCCCACCTTCTTCTGGAAGAAAACGGACAGCTCCACACCGGCAGTGGACGCCAGGAATGCAGACTTCTGCACCACAAGGGGCTTGTCCGGCGTGATTTCCACAGCAACGATGCTCCCCGGGAAGCTGCTGGCAAATGCAATCATGCCATTGCCGCCGGTGCTGGTGTATATATTCTTAAAAATCGATTCTCCGGCAAACATTCTGCCCAGAGCCTTGCCCAGGCCGCCGCCCGCGCTGGTCTCCATTTTCATATTCGGAGACATCCAGGCCATGGCACCCTTTTCGGTGATCATGGATTCATTGTTCTCCAGATGGCAAATGACAACCGGCATTTCGCCGCCTTTAATTTCATATTTCATAATACTCCTCCCAAATCCGCGGCTTTTTGCCGCATTGAATAATTTCGTGATATAATCAGTATAACAAATTTTAAGCTTTTATGAAACGAATGTGTGCAGAAAAAACTTATATCGCCATTGATTTAAAATCCTTTTACGCCTCCGTGGAATGCGCCGACCGCAGCCTGGATCCATTGACCACCAACCTGGTGGTGGCGGATCCGACCCGCACGGAGAAAACCATCTGTCTGGCCGTTTCGCCTTCGCTGAAGGCCTGGGGGATTCCCGGAAGAGCCAGACTTTTTGAAGTGGTGCAGAAGGTGCGGGAAATCAAAAAGTTCCACCCGGAAGCAGATCTGGAGTACATTGTGGCACCGCCCCGCATGGCCCGCTACATGGAGGTCAGCCGGCAGATTTATCAGGTCTATATGCGCTACGTGGCCCACGAGGACATTCACGTATACTCCATCGACGAGGTGTTTATCGATGCAACGGATTATCTGCGGCTCTACAAGCTGACGGCGGAGGAATTCACCCGCAAGCTGATTCGGGAGGTGCTGGAGGAGACCGGTATTACCGCTACCGCCGGCATCGGTCCCAACCTGTACCTGTGCAAGGTGGCGATGGACGTGATGGCAAAAAAGGTGCCTGCAGATGAATTCGGCGTGCGCATTGCGTCTCTGGATGAAAAGTCCTACCGGGAGCA
>JAZUKP010000118.1:0-20430 GCA_045643345.1 Anaerovoracaceae bacterium
GACAGAAGCGCCCAGGTATACGGATGCTTCGGATCGAAGAAGATTTCTTCTGCGGTACCGTATTCGATAATCTGTCCGCCGTACATAACGCCTACACGGTCCGCTACGTTGGCAACAACGCCCAGGTCGTGGGTAATATAGATGGTTGTAAACTTCAGTTCCTTCTGAAGGTCTTTAATCAGCTTGATAATCTGTGCCTGAATGGTTACGTCCAAAGCTGTGGTAGGTTCGTCGCAGATCAGGATTTCCGGATGGCAGGAAAGCGCAATGGCAATTACGATTCTCTGACGCATTCCGCCGGAATACTGGAACGGATATTCGTCAAAACGATCTGCCGCGTTCTTGATTCCTACTCTTTCCATCAATTCAACAGCCTGTTTTTTTGCTTCTTCCTTGGAAACGCCCTGATGCTTTTCGATAACCTCGGTAATCTGAGAACCGATGGTACGAATCGGGTTTAAGGAAGTCATAGGATCCTGGAAAATGGTGGCGATTTTTGCACCGCGGACGCCTTCCCAGTCCTTATCGGATTTCAGCTTTGTCAGGTCCATGCCGTGGAACATAACGGAGCCGTTGGAAATTTCTCCGTTGGATTCCAGCATACCTGTAAAGGTCTTTGTAAATACGGACTTTCCGGATCCGGATTCTCCTACGATGGCGAAAGTTTCGCCGTCGTAAAGGTCCAAAGACACTCCTCTGATTGCGGTCAGATAGTTATCGCGGACTCTGAATTTTACTTCAATATCCTTTGCAGAAAGGACAATTTTTCTTTCTTCGCTCATAAAATTGCCTCCTTCTACATATGGGTACGCGGATCAGCAGCGTCAGCCAGCTTCTGTCCTACAATGTACAGTGAAATGGATATAATCGCCAGAACGCCTACCGGAATCCAGAACAGATGCGGATAACCGTTCATGTATGATGTGTACTGAGAAATTGCCCTGCCCAGAGACGGATAGGTGGTTCCGAGACCCAGACCCATGTAAGAAAGGAATACCTCGTAGGAAATGAGGGACGGGATTTCTCTGGATACGTATGTCATGATAACGGAAATCAGGTACGGAAGAATGTTCTTTGTGATCATGGTTCCGGTTCTGGTTCCCAGGCACTTGGATGCCAGGTTGTAGTCTCTGTCACGGATAATCATAACCTGGGTACGGATAAAGTACGCAACGTAAATCCATTCCGTACAGGTCATGGTAAAGATCAAAGGCTTTAAGCCTGCGCCCAGAACGTAGGACAAAATCATTGCCAGCAGCAGGAACGGCACGTTGGAGATGACGTTGTAAACTTCAATCATCCACTTATCCATCTTCTTGGAGAAGCCCCAGAGTGCGCCCACCGGAATACCGATCAGCATATTGATGGCTGTGCAGATAAAGCTGACGATGATAGAGGTTCTTGCACCGGCCCAGACCGCGTCAAAAACTTCATTACCGATATTATCGGTACCGAAGATATGACCCTTGCAGGGCTTTAAGAACTTCATGGAAGCATTGTTGATGTTGGGTGCAACGGTGGGATCATATCCGGAGAACTTCGGCTGAATCAGGGCGAAGCAGACCAGGATGATCAGAAGAATTGCCACAGCAACGGTAAACTTATCTTTAAAGAATGTACGCCATACGGATTTCCAGTAGGAATATCTCGGAGCGGCGATATGCTCGGATTCATGCTCATCAAAGGATGCAAATTCGAACAGATTATTATCAATCTCCGGCATTACGATCTACCCTCCTTCTCTGAAAGTGAAATACGCGGGTCAACCTTGGTCAGAACAATATCTCCGGCCAGTACGGAAAGTACGGAAATGGTGGAGAACATGAAGGATAAGGCAATAATCATTACGTTGTTGTACTGGTTGATTGCGTTCGGCAGCATCTTTCCCATACCGCCTACAGAGTAAATAGCTTCGGTGATGATGGCACCGGTAATGCAGCCCGCCAGAGAGGACGGAATACCCTGAGCGATCGGAATGATAGCATTCTTAAATATATGGTTATTAAAGATCTCTTTCTGGTTGAGACCCTTAGCTTTTGCAAATTTAACGTAGTCAGAGTTCATCTGGTCTACAACATATCTTCTTGTCCACAGCATCAAAGAAGAGATGGACGGCAGAGCAAGAGATACAATCGGGAGAATCCAGGAACGAATGTCTGCGGAGCCGTAAGTGGTAAATACGGACGGCAGGCCGAAGAGCGTGGTTCCCAAATACCGGAACAAGTAAATATACGCCAGGGACGGAACTGCGATGATAAAGATGATATATACCATACCCAGTTTATCGATCAGCTTGTCCTTGTTCTTTGCCATGGCGACACCGATGGGAAGACCCAGACCGTAGGAAAGAATCAATGCAAAGATACCCATAATGAAGGAGGTGCCGATCATGGACGGCTGGTCCTTCTTTGTGCGGTAATCCGCATACTTGTCTACGAACTTATTGGCGTCGAGTCTGTCGGTAATCGGCTTGTACTTTAAGGTACCGAAAATAATACCGGATTCGCCGGTTTGTCCGGTTTCGTAGGTTACCGGACGCTTTACTTCAGTTCCCTGAGACTGGAAAAGCACAGTTAGTACATCCAGGCCCTGATATGTCGGGTAGGAAGTTCCGAAGTTCAGCTTAATAACATTCTGATGCAGCCACGGGAAAACAGTGTCTGTATAAATCAAATATTTGTGGGTAGTGCCGCTTCCGATTAAAGCAATACCGCCGGAAGGGGTTCTTCCGAAAGAAAGTCCTCTCTTTAAATCGGGATTGGTCGGATCCTTTACAGACCACGGGGTATCGATTACGACCAGGTTGGAAACCCATCTGCCGAGACGCTTTGCCAGCGGAATGTCCTTGTAGGCATAGTATCTGCCGTTGCCGAGATAGTTTTCTACTGTGTAACCCTTGGATTCATAATATTTTACAAATTCTGCGCTTTCCGGGGAATCCGGCTCAATGGCGGTTGCCATCTGCGGACTGCCTGCTTCGTAAAGCGTCAGACAATAATCATTGATTTTTACGTAATCCAAATAACCGAGTTTTTCCCATGTGTTGTACACATACTCGGTTTTTTCATCTACTTTTCCACCCAACTGTCTGTAAGTACTATCCTCGAAGAAAATGTTCTGGCGAGGAACCAGAGAATAAACCATGATAAATACAATTACCATGATTATCAGCACTGACAGAAGAGATCTGATCAAACGTTTTAGGATATAGCCCTTCTTCATTTGAGAACTCCTTATCACGAAGATAATAGAGCCAGAAGTTCACCTTCCGGCTCTATTATGAAATTTACTAATAAATTAGTATTTGGTCAGTTTATGAAGTCAATCGACTACTTTCCCTGGAGCCATGCTTCCTTTGCTGCATAGTAGTCAGCTGCGGTAACCGGTTCTGCGTAAACTTCCATGTACTTGAAGTACGGAACCTGGTTGTATGCTGCCTGGCCATAGAGACCATATGCTGCGGAGAACGGCTTAACCTTGCTTACAACGAGGTTTGCGCCGGATGTGGAGTACGGTCTGAGAATTCCGCCGGTAAGAAGCATTGCTTCTGCCTTTGCGAAGAGTTCGATTCTCTTGTCTCCTGTTGCCAGTGTTGCTTCATCAACAACCTTCTGGATGTCATAGAGACCGAGAGCCTGGAGAGCTGCCTTCTGAGATTCTGTCTGTCCCTGTGCAACATAGTTGATTCCGGAGTAGTTCAGCATATCACCGTCGTTTACGTCGAAGCAGTGGAGATATGTGAGCGGATCGCCGTAGTCCGGACCCCAACCTGCGCCGAATACGAGGTCGATAGAGTTATCGGAACCTGTGGGCTGATTGTAGAATGCGGAGTAGTATACGGAGGAGTTTCCTTCGAGGTACTGAAGGTCAACAACTACGTATTCGCCTATAGCGTCTTCGATGGACTTCTTCATTGCCAGCTGCATGTTCTTCTGGTTTTCAGAAGCTGCATATACCGGAACGTCGAGGTGGATCGGCCATTCGGAAACGGTTGTTCCGAGTTCTTCCTTAGCCTTTGCTGCAAAGGTCTTTGCGAGTTCGGGCTTGTACCAGCCGTCCTGTCCGTCGTTGAGATTGATTCCCTTGTATTCCGGAACGAGTTCTTCCGCATACTTGGTAACGATGGAACCATAGGATCTTCCGTCAGAAGTTGTCTGGAAGGTGTACGGTACGAGTGTGTTTCTTACTGCGTCGTCTGCTCTTTCTTCACCCATGGTGATAGCTTCTACAGCGTGAGCAGAGTATGCTGCGTATACAGCACGACGGAAGTTTGCGTTGAGAATAGCAACCTTTGTGTCAGCCTTCTGAGCATCTGTCTTGGAGGATGTCTTTACAGAAGAGTCGTTGTAGAGTGCATAGAGCTGTCTATCCCAGTTGAATGCGCCCCAGTAAGATGTTGCTGTTGTCATGGACTTGTACTGGTTGTCCTTGTAGAGTTCGTCAGCCTTTGCAACTACATCCGGGAGGGAAGAGTTGATGGATGTGGCTGTAACTTCTCCGTTTACGAACATGTTGAAGTTCTGTGCCGGATCCTGACCATCGGAATAGGTAACGGTTACGTGCTGAACGTGAACATTTCCCTTATCGTAGTAGTTCTGGTTTGCGTCGAACTTAACTTCCTGTGCCGGAACGAGGGAGGAAAGGAGATAGCATCCATTGTAGAGGATGGAGCTTGCATCTACCTTACCAAAGTCTGCGCCCTTGGATGTGAGGAACTCTTCGTTGATCGGCCAGAGGATGGAGTAGGTTGTCATACCGTCAAAGTATCCGCACGGACCTGTGAGGGTATAAGTAAGGGTGTTTCCTTCTGCCTTAATTCCAACCTGATCCCATGTTCCCTTACCTTCGAAGTAGTCTCTGAGACCTACGATGAGGTCGAGTACCAGAGCCAGTGTTTCGGAGCTGGAATCTGCTGCGTGCTTGAGGCCTGTTACGAAGTCCTGAGCTGTTACCGGAGCATAAACTTCGCCAGCATTTGTGGACCACTTTGCATCGTCACGGATTGTGAATATCCAAACGGATGCATCTTCGTTAGCCTTCCACTCTTTTGCCATACCGGCAACGAGTGCACCGTGGGAATCCTGTGTGAGGAGTCCTTCGATGAAGTTGCTTGTGTAGTCACCGTTAGAAGACTTGTTGTTGAATACATAGTCTAATGTGGTGATATCAAAGTTGGCAATCATAGAATAGCTGTCAACTGTTGCGGGGCCTTCCGGCTCTTTTTTACCGCATGCTGCAAGGCTGAATACCATCATCATGGCAAGCAGTAATGCAACTACTTTTTTGAATGTTTTCATTTTTCTTAAGACCTCCATTAATCGTCTTATTCAAATATAATATCTTCTTATACCTTGAAATCGAAAAAAAGTCAATAGAAATTGACAAATTCACGCTCACAACTTGTTTATATTAAACAAATTTTCACAATAATCTTTGTCATTATCCGCATGGCATCCGCAGATACAAACTCTTTGATACTGTGATAGTTTTCGCCGCCGGTGGGAAGATTGGGACAGGGAAGACCCTTAAAACTGAGGGTTGCGCCGTCGGTACCGCCCCGGATGGGACTGGGTTTTATATCGATTCCCGCTTCCCGGAAGGCCTTTGCCGCCCGCTCCACCACATACATGCAGGGCTCGATTTTTTCTTTCATATTATAATAGCTGTCCTTTACCAGCACTTCCGCCGTGCCCTTTCCGTACTTTTCGTTCAGATAAGAGCCGATGCGCAGCACGTAGTTCTTTCTGGCCTCGAACTTTTCCCGGTCGTGATCCCGGATGATCATGACGATTTCCGCCCGGGTCTCGTCGCCGCGAAGCTCCGCCACGTGATAAAAGCCCTCGTAGCCTTCCGTGTGAGCCGGGGTTTCTGCCGGCGGCAGCATATTGATATATTCATTCGCCATCAGTACCGCATTTTTCATTTTATTCTTTGCACTGCCCGGATGAATGTTCAGACCGTTGAGAATCACCCGGCAGGATGCGGCGTTGAAATTCTCGTATTCCAGCTCGGTAATGCGTCCGCCGTCC
Source organism: Anaerovoracaceae bacterium (assembly GCA_045643345.1). Taxonomy (GTDB): domain Bacteria; phylum Bacillota; class Clostridia; order Peptostreptococcales; family Anaerovoracaceae; genus RUG13409. The sequence continues at coordinate 6,030 of JAZUKP010000118.1, forward strand.
AGCGTATAGGCATATTCCGCTGCAAAGGTTTTCAGATCGAAGAGGTCCGCGCCCCTGCCGATTTCCTCGTCAGGAGTAAAGCCCACGTAAATTGCTCCGTGGCGGATTTCCGGATGAGCGATCAGTTCTTCCATGGCGGTAACGATTTCCGCTGCACCCGCCTTGTCATCCGCCCCCAGCAGAGTGGTACCGTCGGTGACGATCAGTTCCTGGCCCTTGTAAAACGCCAGATCGTACTCCGCGGCGGAGATGGAGACCTTATCGTTCAGAAGAATGTCTCCCCCCTCATATACAAAGCGCCGGGGCTTGATGTCGGCGCCGGGAGCGTCCGGCGAAGTGTCCATGTGGGCGATAAAGCCGATGGGCGTCTCGTTCTCGCAGCCCGGGGTGGCCGGCAGATAAGCGTAAACATAGCCGTGCTCGTCCATGTGAGCATCGGAAAGACCGATGGCCTTCAGGTCCTCTGCGATATATTTTGCCAGTTCCAGCTCCTTGGGAGAAGACGGGCAGCTTTCGCTGTACTCATCGGAAGTGGTTTCAAAACTCACATACTTTAAAAATCTTTCAATAATATCCATCATAAACCTTCCTATTCATATAGCTTTGCCAAACCGCCCTCAGAGGTTTCCCGGTAGAGCGGAGAAATATCTTTTCCCGTGCGGTACATGGTATCCACCACGCCGTCGAAGGATATCTTGCGGGTGCCCGCCAGAAAATGGGCAATAGACACGCAGTTCATGGCACGCATTGCCGCCACCGCGCAGCGTTCAATGCAGGGAATCTGCACCAGCCCCTGCACCGGATCGCAGGTCAGCCCCAAATGATGCTCCATGGCCACCTCCGCCGCGTATTCGATCTGGGAAAGCTCCATGTTTTCCAGTTCCGCCACCGCAGCCGCCGCCATGCTGCAGGCAGAACCGATTTCCGCCTGACAGCCCGCTTCCGCGCCGGACACCGAAGCATTGGTGCGGATCACATTGCCGATGACCCCTGCCGTGGCCAGCGCATCCAGAATCCGGTCCTCGGAAAAGCCCTTTTCGTGGTGCATATAGTAGAGCACTGCGGGAAGCACCCCCGCGCTGCCACAGGTAGGCGCGGTAACCACTGTGCCCTCACAGGCATTTTCTTCCGCCACCGCATAAGCGTAGGAGGCGATAATCCGGTCCTCGGTGATGGCCGGACTCTCCTTATCCAGATGCATTTCGGAAAGCATCCTGGCCTTGCGCTCGATGCCCAGCGGCCCGGGCAGCATGCCCACGGCGGAAAGACCCGCCTCCACGCAGTCCTCCATTGCCCGCCAGATTTCCCGCAGATAGTCGTATATTTCGCTGCCCTCGCACTCCCGCACATAGTCGCAGAGCCGGTAACCCTTCTCCTTGCAGCGGTACAGCACCTCGTCGAAATTTTTCTCCGGATACACGTCCCGCTCCTTGGGAAGCGTCTCCCCCAGCACCTCAATGGCTCCGCCGCCCACGCTCATAATGGTCAGATCCCCGATTTCCACGCCATCCTTTAATGCCACGAAATACATGGTGTTGGGATGGGGCAGATCGGTTTTGCCGCTGTCCGGCACGATCTGCACGTTTTTCATCACGCTGCGGATAGACTTTCCCGTACCGTGACCCGTGCCCGTAAAGGCCAGAGATCCGTAAAGGATTACCTTATAGCAGTCCGCCTCCGGGTATCTGTCCCGGAACAGCTGAGCCGCAGCCTTGGGCCCGAAGGTATGCGAACTGGAAGGTCCCAGTCCCACCTTATACAAACTTCTTAAAGATTCCATTGTTGCCCTCGCTGATTATTGCCTCGGCGTTCTCGCCGATGGCCTCGCAAAGATATTTATATTCGTCCTGCGCACCCTGCACGTGGGGCACATTGTATGCCCCCGCATCGGAACCGCAGGCAATTTTAACACCCATTTTCGCCGCCCGGCCGATCATGGCCATATGCTGCCCGAAAATCTGTTCCGTGACCGCCTTCGGGTAACGGCTGTCCTCCAGCAGATTTCCCACAGTGGAAACGGTGGGCACCCAGATGGTCCCCCGCTCCGCCATCTCAATCAGGCAGTCGTTGTTCAGATAAAAGCCGTGTTCGATACTGTCGGCGCCGTACTCGATGGCCGCCTCGATGTAGCGTTCCTCGCTGGCATGGGCCATCACGGACAGGCCCTGATCGTGACCCACGTGAATCATTTCTTTAATGGTTTTGGCATCGGGACCTTCGTAAATCATCTTCCCGTATCGGTCAAAATCCACAATGCCGGACACCATGATTTTCAAAAAGTTCCCCTTTTTTGCCTTTACTTCTTTTACCAGCCGGTAAAAATCGTTTTCGTATTCGAAAGCTTCCCCGATAAATTTGCCGTAGCAGCCAGCTTTGCAGATGGGAAACACCGGGGTCATATAATTGATTCCGTACTCCTCCGCAATGCGGGCTGCCGCCAGACCGGCACCGTACTTGTCGCCGCCGTCCCGCAGGTTGCAGATGCCCGCGTCCGCATAGCTCTGCAGGGTCTCGCGGATAAATTTCATCTGAGGCTTTTCTCTGTGCCGCCCCATGGCTTCTTTGTAGTCGGACACACCGTCCAGGACCATGTGAATATGACAGTCTGCTTTTTTCATCGTTTAAAAATAAATCTTTATTACAGCCAATACTAAAAGATGCAGCGGATAAAAAACGTAAAAGAACCACTTGTTTCCGAAGGATTTTTCTCCGGGCTGTCCGCTGTAGCAATACTGCAGCACCAGCCCCGGCACAATGCAGCCCAGGTTGTAGAGATTGGACAGCGGTGCGGACAAATCGATAAACGCCACGATACTGACAATCAGAATGATCCAGAAGCTGCGCCACTGGGCCGCAGAATCTCTGCGGAAGCGGAAGAGCATCAGCGGCCAGAGCACGTCAAAATAGGGCCAGTCGCCAATGCCGGAGATCAGCAGCAGCGCCAGAATTACCAGATCGTCCCGAACTTCCCAGTTCGCCTCGTGTTTTTCGGTGTAAGCCATGGCCAGAAATCCCAGAAACAGCGTATAAAGCACTCCTACCGGCACGGCAGCGCACCATTGCCCGTACTCAAAAGAACAGAACGGGATCCAGGAAATCAAAGCAAAAACGGCCAGACGGGTCCCGTACTTTTTCTTATCGCGGGTATGCATATAGCCTTCGTATAAAAAATAGGCCATAACCGGTCCGGTAAAGCGGCCGATAAAGTGCATAATCTGCCCCGCTGCCGACGCCAGCGGCACAAAAGCCCAGGCAATATGATCCACCAGCATGGCGGCGATTGCGATGTATTTCAGTTGATTTCGGTTCATTTTTTTCATGGATTTCGTGCGCCCTACGGCGGCACCTTTCTTTTTGTTTGCTTCCTGTTATTATACCGCAAAAAGCCTGCGGTTGCACTTTTAAACGCAGACTCGTATAATGAAAAAGAAAACGGTTAGCAGGCTGACTTTCCGGCACCCAGCACAGCCGCAAAAGCCGGAAAATCCGCACAGGAAAACTATTTCAGGGAGGCACAGCATGATTCAGGAATCCGGCGAAATGTATCTGGAAACCATATTGATTCTTTCCAGATCCTCGGACAATGTCCGGGCCATCGACATCAGCGAATACATGAGCTATTCCAAGCCCAGCGTCAGCAGAGCCCTAAGTGTTCTGCGCAGCGGCGGCTACATCGATATCGCACCCGGCGGCGCCGTCCGGCTCACGGAATCCGGACGAAAAATCGCAGAAAATATCTACGAAAAACATCTGGTGCTGACGGATGTCCTGATGCGGCTGGGGGTAGACGAAAAAACCGCCACCGAAGACGCCTGCAAAATCGAACACGCCATCAGCGACACGTCCTTTGAGGCGCTGAAAAAAATACTGAAATTGAACGGAGAAAAGTAATGGGACTTGCGGAAGTAAAAAAATATTTCGAAGAAAACAACATAAAAAACGAAATCATCCTGCTGGATGAAAGCTCCGCCACCGTGGAGCTGGCAGCCAAAGCCCTGGGCAAGGAGCCCGGCGAAATCGCCAAGACGCTGGCCTTTGAGCTGAAGGACGGCACCCCCATCGTCATTGTGGTGATGGGCACCGCCAGAATCGACAATCGAAAATACAAGGACTGCTTCGGCTGCAAGGCGGCCATGCTGTCCTTTGACAAAACCCTGGAGGCCACGGGGCATCCGGTGGGCGGCGTCTGTCCCTTCGGTCTGAAAGAAGGCGTGCGGGTCTATCTGGATGAATCCCTGAAAAAATATGCGGTGGTTTATCCGGCGGCGGGCACACCGAATTCCGCCGTACCCTTTACCATCGCCGAGCTGGAAGCAGCCACACGGGGCTGCTGGGTGGATGTGGCAAAAGAATAACAATTTTCAAAGCACAAAAAAAGCGGGCAAAGCCCGCTTTTAGATTTTTCAGCGTATTTCCGCCTGCTCCGCCATTTCCGCAAGAAGGTGGTACACATAAAGGCCCTCGTAGGCTGCGGTCTCATCGTCAATGAGCTTTTCCGGGTGCCACTGCACACCGAAGACCGGGGCGCTGCGGTGCACAAAACCCTCCGGGATGCCGTCCTCGGACCAGGCCAGGATTTCCAGATCCTGCCCCAGACGGTCGATGCACTGATGGTGGGTGGTATTCACGGAAAGCTCCGCCGGGAATTTTTCCGACAGACGGGTGCCGGGTACCATCGTTACCGGATGTTTGCTGCCGTCGGGCCGGCTGTGTCCCTCGATGTGCTGCACCAGGCTGCCGCCGAAATATACATTCAGCAGCTGATTGCCCCGGCAAACACCCAGAATGGGCTTTCCCGCCCGGAAAAAGGCGTCGATTACCGAAAGCTCCAACCGGTCGAAATCCGGGTCCGTATCCAGACTGCCCGCATTTTCTTCCCCGTAAAAAGAGGGGTCCACATCCTCGCCCCCGGGAATCAGCAGACAATCGTAAAGCTCCGCATCTACCGCCGTAGCGGTCAGTGTGGGATTAAGTCCCGCCTGCCAGCAGGCCTTTACGTATCTTTCGCAGAACTGTGTTTTGTAATCTGCCAATATCAATACTTTCTTCATTAACAATTCCCCCATCCGAGTATTTTTACATCGATTATAGCACTTTACCCCGAAAAAAACAGATTTTAATACTGAACAGTTGTTTACTTTTTTCTTCGTTTCCGATATAATTTTTCATCAGTAAACGGAGGTTTATTTTTATGGCTCAAGTGCTCAAAGACGATCTGCGAAATAAAATCATGCATTCCGCCGCAGACGAATTCTTGGAAAAAGGCTTTCAGGACGCTTCCATGCGCAGAATTGCCGCAAAATCCGGCATGACGGTGGGAAATCTCTACCGCTATTTCAAGAGCAAAGAAGATATCAATCGCAGCATCGTCGGCGGTACGCTGGGGCTGCTGGACGACATGGTGAGCGAGCTGACCGGCGGCGCCCTTTCCCTGCGCAACGACAGCTACGAAAACCTGGAAATGGATATGGAGAGCTTCCGGTCCATGCTGGATCAGCTTTCCGCCAGACTGGTGGAAATCTACTGCAATGCCAGGATTCCCTTCCGCATTCTGATGCTCCGCTCGGAGCTGAACAGCCGGCTGACGGAATGGTTTGCCAATCTGATTGAAAAAATCATCCGAAAAAAATACGACGCGCTTTCCCCGGAGCAGAATTTAAAAGCGCTCTCCCGCATTTATGCCGTCAGCATTTTCAGCGGCGCCCGGGAAATCTTCCGTACAGACGAGCAGAGCCCGGAAGCCCTGACCCAGATGCTGAGCATTTTCTTCAAAAGCTTTACCTTTATGCTGGAACAGGATATGGAAGGATACGCAAAATAACATGAGTTTTATCGAATTTAAAGACGTTTCAAAAATATATACCATGGGCGAAGTGGAAATCAAAGCCCTGGACCAGGTTTCTTTCGAAATCGACAAGGGCGAATTTGTCTGCGTGCTGGGTGCCTCCGGCGCAGGGAAAACCACCATTCTGAACATTTTGGGCGGCATGGACGTGGCCAGCTCCGGCAGCATTACCGTGGACGGCAAAAACATTTCCGGCGCGGATGACAAAGAGCTTTGCGAATACCGCCGCCACGACATCGGCTTTGTGTTCCAGTTCTACAATCTGGTGCAGAACCTGACCGCCAAGGAAAACGTGGAACTGGCCCTGCAGATCTGCAAAGATCCGCTGGACGCCAAAGAAGTGCTGCAGATCGTAGGGCTGGGCGGCCGTATGAACAACTTCCCCTCCCAGCTTTCCGGCGGCGAACAGCAGCGGGTGGCCATCGCCCGGGCGGTTGCCAAAAACCCCAAGCTGCTGCTCTGCGACGAACCCACCGGTGCTCTGGACTACGTCACCGGCAAGCAGGTACTGAAAGTTCTGCAGAACATGTGCTACGAACAGGGCATGACCGTGGTCATGATCACCCACAACGGCGCCCTGGCCGACATGGCCCAGAAGGTCATCCGGGTCAAGAGCGGCCACGTGCAGAGCATTGAAATCAACCCCCACCCCATGGACATCGAGGACATCGAATACTAATGTTTCAGAAGGACACTCTCAGACTGATAAAAAAGACGGGGAAACGCTTCTTTTCCCTGGTATGCATCGTATTTATCGGTGTGGCTTTTATGATGGGCCTGCTGTCTACTGCAGTAATTATGCGCACCAGCGTGGATCGCTACGACGATCAGCTGTCGCTGCACGACATCCAGCTCTATTCCTCCTACGGCTTCTGCGAAGAAGACATCGAGGTCATCCGCAAAGCCGAAGGACTGTCTGCGGTTTACCCCTCCAAAACCTTCGACTGCTTCTCCCGCATCGGAGACGGCGGCGCCAGTGTAACAAGAGTGCGGGAGCTGCAAAGCGACACCAATCAATTCGAACTGGTCAGCGGCAGACTGCCGGAAAAGCCGGACGAAGCCCTGGCCCTCTCCGGAAGATACCGGATCGGCGACGTCATCACCCTCTACCTGGAGGATGACGACCTGTCCGAAACTTTAAGCTGCACCGAATACACCGTTACCGGCACGGTAAAAACCAGCGAATACATCTCCAAGTTCCTGTCCACCTCCAACCTGGGCAGCCGGGACCTGGACACCGTGGTGTATATCGATAATGAAAATTTTATCGGCGAATACTATACCACCGTCTATACCACCGTGGCCGGCGCGAAGAATCTTTTGAGCTTTTCCCAGGAATACGAAGACCTGATTGCGGACGAAACCCAGGAGCTGGAGCTTCTGGCAGGCGACCAGCAGGACTATAACAAAGATAAGATACTGGCAGAGGCTCTGGCGGAAATCGAGGACGGAGAAAAGACCCTGGAAGAAGAACGGGAAAAAGGTCAGGCCGAACTGGATAAAGCAAAACGCCTGCTGGAAGAATCCAATATCCAGCTGGTGGCCAGCCAAATGACCATCGATACCAATAAAGCCACCCTGAAAGCCGGCGAAGAAAAGATAAAGGCTTCCGAGAAGCTGCTGGCGGAAAGCAAAAAACAGGTGGATGAAGCCATCAAAACCGTGGAGAAGGAAAGCGGCAGCTCCTTCGACGAAACCTACGCAAGCATGCAGGCCGCCTATTTTGCCTACACCGAACTGAATACGGTAAAGGACCTGGTGGCGGGCATGGATATGCAGGCAATCGAAGACTATCTGGAGAGCCTTTCTCCCCAGAGCCGCATTATTCTGGACGGAATTCTGACAGAGGTAGCGTCTCCGGAGGATGTGGCACAACAGCTACAGATGGCGCTGGATGCCATCGATGAATCCGCCGGCGGCTCCGTTGCCGACACCTACATTCAGCTGACCGCTTTAAAAGACGGCCGGGATCAGGTGGAAAAGGGCTACGCAGATCTGGAAAGCGGCAAGGCGGAGCTGGAAAGCGGCAAAGCCCAGCTGGAAGCCGCCCAGAAACAGGTGGATGCAGGCCGCAAAGCCTACGAAAAAGGGCTGAAAGACTACGAGGAAGGGATTCTCACCTTCCGGGATGAAATCGAAAAGGCGGAAAACGACATCAAAAAAGCCCGTCAGGAAGTAGAAGACCTTCCCTCTGCCGCCTGGATGATTCTGGACCGGAACAGCCATTATTCCAGCTATATGTTCAAAAACACCGCCAACCAGATGAACTCCATCGGCGTAGTCATGCCGCTGCTGTTCTTCCTGGTGGCTGCACTGGTCTGCCTCACCACTATGACACGGCTCATCGATGAGCAGCGGGGACAGATCGGTATTTTCATGGCCCTGGGCTTCTCCCGGGCACAGATCATGGGCAAGTATATTACCTACGCCTTCCTGGCCAGCACCATCGGCGCCTTCTTCGGTATTTTTGCAGGCATGGCCATGTTCCCCACGGTCATCTACAAAACCTGGCGGCTCATGTACAATCTGCCCGCCATGAAGATGCTGTTCCCGCCGGACAAACTGGCCATCAGCTTCTTTGCCTTTGCCATTCTGATGATGGGAGTTACCGCCCGGGTGGTAAACAAATCCTTAAAGGAAGTACCCGCCCAGCTCATGCGGCCCAAGGCACCGAAAAATGCCAAGAAAATCTTCCTGGAAAAAATCAAATGGCTCTGGAACAGCCTGTCCTTTACCTCCAAGATCACCGCAAGAAACCTGATCCGCTACAAGGGGCGCTTCTTTATGACCGTCATCGGCGTGGCGGGCTGCACCAGTCTGCTGGTGCTGGGCTTCGGCATCAAGGATTCCATCGGCGATATCGTAAACGTGCAGTTCCGGGACTTCTTCAAGTACAATTACACCGTCAACCTGCGCAACGACCACGAGCTGGACGAAATCATGGCCGACATCGAAGACGACCTGAACAACACCGAAATGGTATCCTACAAGAGCTATATGACCACGGTTACGGCAGATTCCAAGGAGGCCACGCTTACCGCCATAGTGGTGGATCCCCGGCAGGCGGACGATATTCTGGGCCTGTTTGACGAAAACAGCGGAGAATCCCTGCGGCTGGACAATTCCGGCGTGATTATTTCCAAAAAATTTGCAAAGAACAACAACATCAAGGTGGGAGACATCATCAGCTTCAATTCCTCCGGCGGGCTCCACGCCCAGGCCGAGGTAACCGGCATCTGCAAGATGTACTTCCAGCACTACCTGTTCATCAGTCCCAAGCTGTATAAAAATCTGTTCGATGAGGAGATTCATGCCAACGCCATCGGCGTGATCAACACCGGCGATACTGCCGAGCTGAAAAAACTGCCGGAAAAATACGAAAGCGCCGCGTCCGTCACCAATTTCGACGCCTTTATCGACCAGTTCAATACCATGATCGGCGCCCTGGACATTATTATCGGGGTGATTATCATTACCGCAGGCTCTCTGGCTTTGGTGGTGCTGATCAACCTGACCCAGGTAAACATCTCCGAACGTGTGCGGGAAATCGCCACCTTAAAGGTGCTGGGCTTCAACAACAAGGAGGTCAACGGCTACATCTTTAAGGAGATCCTGCTGCTGACCCTCATCGGCGGGGTCATCGGCATGCCCCTGGGCAAAGTGGAGCTGAAATTCGTTATGAGCGTCATCGACATGGAGATGATCGTCTTCCCCACGGACATCAAGCTGCCCAGCTATCTGATTTCCTACGCCATTACCCTGATCTTTACCGGTCTGGTGCTGCTCTTTACCAGAAAGCCTCTGCGTAAGATCGAGATGGTGGAATCCTTAAAATCGGTGGAATAAAAAAGTTAAACCGCAGTGAAAAGCTGCGGTTTTTTTGCGAACTATCAGGGCGTTTCACCCAATCCAGCATTTGTACTGAACCTGGGCACATGTTTGTGCCATATCGACTTGCAGGTTTCACCCAAATAACATTAAGAATTCACCTTGGGCACAGGTGAAAAAAAGAGTCTTCACCCAACCATACTTCGGAGAACAAATTGGGTACATAAAAAATGCTCTTTCTCCAAAGTTTTTCACCCAAGCATTGTAAAGCACAGCGTCTGGGCACAGAAAAATGTTAAGTTCATCCTCCACAAGCCCTCAAAAATGTACCCAAGCAGAACCCTAAGCGACGATTGGGTGAAAGCTTCGAAAGAAGGCTGGTCCCAACCATCCCCGAAATCGCTTGTTGGGTGAAATCATCGCCTGCAGAAAACCCGTTCTGCGGAGAAATTCGCTTTTAAAGAATATTTAACACTTTTTCGCGTTGAAATTTCAATGGTTTTCAGATTGTTTATCCGCGATTTTTAGCCTATAATCCTTTTGCGAAAAAGCGGCGCAACAAATCGTTGCTTGACACCATCCACAGAAAAAGAATAAATTTATACTATCTGAAAAAAATCAGGGAGATTCGAAAAATGACCATTGGAAAAAATCTGCAGCTTCTGCGAAAAGAAAAAAGCCTGACCCAGGAACAGGTGGCCCAAATCATCGGCGTTACCCGGCAAACCATCTCCGGTTACGAATCCGGACGAACCCAGCCGGATATTGAAACCCTGGGACTTCTGGCAAAGGCTTACGCCGTGGACATCGAAGCTATTCTCTACGGTACCGCCGTCCGAAACAGCCGGAATGGTTTGAAAAGAATCGCCTGCATTCTCGCTGCAATCCTGCTGGTGCTTTCTCTGGCCAGCGCCTGCTTTTATTTTGCGGACAGCCTGCTGCGCGCCCGAACCTTTCACGTCAGCAAAGACGAAAATATATCCGAAATTGATTGGAACAGCCGGGCCTCGCAGGAAGAAATACAGATTTATTTGGATAAAGATGCGCAGCTGAACAAATACCGCAACCACGCAGACGGTTTGCTGCGGATCATTTCCACCCTCGGCGCCGTCTATCTGCTTGCGGCACTGCTTCAGGCAAAAACAAAAATTCCGGCGAAAACCAAGCTGCTTTCGTCTGCAGGATTCTGCATAATTCTGCTGGTAATTCCCACCCTCATCGGGCTTTTTGACCCCTGCGGATTGCATGTGAACAATTATATTTTCACGCAGCAAGCCGCAGCCTGCACGATCCTGATTGCCGCGCTGGTGGAAATCGGCGCAGAAAAGCTGCAGAGAAAGAAAGTATAAAACGGTATGCAGCCAGAGACGGATAATCTGAAAACTGCTACTCCATGGTTATGGCTTCGCAGGAGGCATAAGAAATAATCTTCGATCTCGTACCGAAATACCAGCCGTAGGCCTTTACCTCCACTTCAAGACCGTTGACCAGTTCCTGAATCTGCGCTTCGCTCAGATTTCCGCTGTAAATTTCAATTAAAATACTTGCAGAGCTATCACTGCGCCGCCAAACAGGGACTGTCATTACCCCGTTCGCATCAACCGAAAACAAAATATTATCCTTGTATTTTTCCGCATTCCGCAAAGTCGCATTTACAGAGTATTGTTCCACAAAGCTGTGGTTTTTTATATCAAAATCGCAGCGAATTGCAGTGTAATCTGATGGATTTGTACTGGGTAATGTTCCAGTAAAAGAAATGGCATGCTCGTCGTCGGTCAGTTCTTCCGAATGATATCGATTCGCAATTCCTTCCAAAAAATATATTTCCTCACTATGTGTACTGCACTTTACAGAAGATGGAGCAATACGCACGGGAAATACAATCTGGTTCAATGCAATCGCAGCTCCGACAATCCCGATAAGCGCTAAAACTAAAGAAATAATTCTTTTCTTCTGCATACACAATCCCCCTGATTCAGTTTCTATCTTTCAAATATCCCCACCGCATCCGCCAGCTGCTTGCGGCCGATGCCCATGTAGTTGAGCCGCTTTAAAAAGGTTTTGGTGTTGGCGTATCCGATGCCCAGGATTTTTCCCACGGCCTCCCGCTTTGCGGCGCTGTCCGCGCTCCCCGCCAGACCCAGCAGTACCAGGTCGTCCCGGGTAATCTCGCCGGAGGCTTCCAGCGTCTGGGCCGACGCTTTTTCCAGCGCCAGAACAATGTCCTCGGGACAGGCGTTTTCGATGCCGATATCACCGTCTTTTTCCGCCTGAGAACGGGTCAGAAAAGCCTGCTTTGCTCCGGGGCAGCGGGCCAGCACCCTCTCCCGGATCTTTCGCCCTGCGTGGTCCGGGTCTGTAAACACGATAATGCCGGTCTTTTGATTCGCCGCCTCGATCAGAGCCAGAAGCTCTTCGTTCAGGCCGTAGCCGCTGGTGCAAAGCACGTTAGCTTCCACCGCCGCCAGTACCGCCGCTTTATCGTCTTTTCCTTCCACCACAATGGTTTCTTTAATTCGCATCATTTTTAAAGCGCCCCCGGCCGATAAAAGCCGGGGGTTTTGAGTTCAACTAAAACAATATCTCCGCATAGGTCGGGTACGGCCAGTATTCCGCTCCTACCATGCTTTCCAGGCTGCTGATCTGCTTGCCCAGACTGTCTACGGAAAGTGCAATCTTATCCCGGTAGTAGCGGGCGGATTCGATGCCTCCGTCTGTCGCAGGCGCCTGGGTCAGATTCTTTTCCAGCGTCTTGGTCTGACGATAAACGTCTTCCAGCAGCGCCGACAATTCATTTAAAATATCCTGCTGCACAAAGGCGCTTACGCCGGTCTTTGCTTTCTTTTCCACCGTGCGGCAAAGGTCGCTTTCGTAGTGATTTACCGCGGGAAGAATATGGCGGCGCACCATTTCCAGCAGCGTACCCGCCTCGATGGCGGTCTTTTTGCAGTAACTTTCCAGATGAATGGAATAACGGGCCTCCATTTCCGTCGCAGAATATACCTGATGCTTCTTAAACAGGGCCACATTTTTTTCGTTGATATACTGGGGCATGCTGTCCACCGTGTTCTGCAGCATTGCAAGACCCCTCTTTTTGGCCTCCTCCGCCCACTCTTTTCCGTAGCCGTTGCCGTTAAACACAATGCGGCGGTGCGCGGTAAAGGTCTCCTGCAGCAGCTTCTGCAGTTCTTCGTTAAAGTTTTCCGCCTGCTCCAAACGATCTGCAAAGCGGGAAAGCTCCTCCGCCATAATGGTATTTAAAACCACGTTGGGACCCGCAATAGACTGGCTGGAGCCCACCATGCGGAACTCGAACTTGTTGCCTGTAAAGGCCATGGGGGAAGTACGGTTCCGGTCCGTGGTATCCTGCGGAATCTGGGGAATGCTGTCGATTCCAATCTGCAGGTACTTCTTCTCCGGATCCTTGTAGTCCGTGCGCTCGATAATGGAGTCCACAATGGAGGTCAGCTCGGAGCCCAGAGAAATGCTGAGCACCACCGGCGGCGCTTCGTTGCCGCCCAGACGGTAATCGTTGCCCTGATGGGCCACGCAGCAGCGCAGCATCTCCTGATAATCGTCCACCCCGGCCAGGAAAGCCGCCACAAAGGTTAAAAAGCGAGCATTCTGGCTGGGTGTATTGCCCGGCTTAAAGAGGTTTTCCCCCTTGTCGGTGGAAAGGCTCCAGTTGTTGTGCTTTCCGCTGCCGTTGACCCCCGCAAAGGGCTTTTCGTACAGAATGCATTCCAGACCGTGCCGCTGGGCCACCTTCTTTAAAAGCTCCATGGTGATCTGGTTGTGGTCGCAGGCCTTGTTCACATCGCAGTACACCGGCGCCAGCTCGTGCTGACTGGGAGCCGCTTCGTTGTGCTCGGTTTTGGCATAGACGCCCAGCTTCCACAGCTCTTCGTCCAGCTCGTGCATAAAAGCAGCCACCCGGGGCTTAATGGAACCGTAATAATGATCGTCCAGCTCCTGCCCCTTGGCCGGCTTTGCCCCAAACAGAGTGCGACCGCAGAGCTTCAAGTCGGGACGCATATCATAATATTTTTTATCAATCAGAAAATATTCCTGCTCCGGACCCACCTGCGGAATCACATGCGCCGCATCCTCGCCGAAAAGCTTTAAGAGGCGCACGCATTCCTTGTCCAGCGCCCGCACGGAGCGCAGCAGCGGGGTTTTCTTGTCCAGCACATCCCCGCTGTAGGAGCAGAAGATGGTGGGAATATACAGGGTATGATCCTTTACAAATGCAGAGGAGGTGGGGTCCCAGGCAGTATAGCCTCTGGCCTCGAAGGTGGCCCGCAGGCCGCCGGAAGGAAAGCTGGAGGCATCGGTTTCGCCCCGGGAAAGCTCCTTGCCGGAAAGCTCCATCAATACGCTGCCGTCCTCCTGCGGAGAAAGAAAGCTGTCGTGCTTTTCCGCAGTATAGCCGGTCATGGGCTGGAACCAGTGGGTGTAATGGGTGGCACCCTTTTCGATGGCCCAGCTGCACATGGCCTTGGCAATGGCGTCCGCCGCATCGGAGGAAAGGGTAGAACCGTTCCGTACGCACTCCACCCAGGCTGCATAGGTCTTTTCGTCGATGCGCGCTTTCATGGCCTCTTCCGTAAAGACCATCTCTGCAAATATTTCGGGAATATTCATATTCGTATCCTTTTCCGGGGTTTTGTCCCCAAAGAATTATAACTTTTTGAAGTAAGCTACCGCTGCCTCGAACATCCGGATATC
>JAZUKP010000119.1:0-8127 GCA_045643345.1 Anaerovoracaceae bacterium
ATTTCCGACGTTATCGAATTCTGCGGCGGATTTACGGGAGAAGTCAAGAAGATGCTCCTGGGCGGACCTATGATGGGCCGTGCAATCCCCAGAGATGATTTCGCTATTTTAAAGAGCAACAACGCAATCCTGTGCTTCGACAAGACCTTTGCGGACCGTCCGCAGGAAACCGCCTGCATCAACTGCGGCAGGTGCGTTGCAGCCTGCCCCATGAACCTGATGCCCGCAAGAATTTCCAAGGCATACAAGGACAAGGACGTAGACGCACTGCGGGAATACAACGTTATGACCTGCATGGACTGCGGCTGCTGCACATACGTATGCCCGGCCAGAAAGCAGCTGAACTTCGAGTTCAAGATGGCAAAGGGCCTGGTACAGGCAGACGACAAGAAGCGTAAGGAAAAGGAGGCAAAGAAGTAATGGCAGACAAGCATAGCAACCTTATTGTATCTGCTGCGCCTCATGTGAATGCTCCCCAGAATACGGCAAGCATTATGCGCGATGTAGTAATCGCTCTGATTCCTGCAATCGGCGTAGCAACCTATATTTTCGGCCTTCAGGCACTTTTACTCGTTCTGGTCTGCACTGCAGCAAGTGTATTCTTTGAATGGGCAACAAGAAAGATTTTAAACAGAAGCAACACCGTGGGAGACTGGAGCGCCATCGTTACCGGCGTGATTCTGGCCCTCAACCTGCCGGCGGATATGCCGCTTTGGATGGCTGTCATCGGCTGCTTCGTAGCAATCGTAGTAACCAAGCAGATCTTCGGCGGACTGGGACAGAACTTTGCAAACCCGGCCATCGTAGGTCGTATTGCTCTGTTCGTAGGCTTTGCTTCCCAGATGTCCACCTGGAGAGTAACCTCCAAGATGAGCGACGTTATCGTTTCCGCGGCAGGCGCAGACGCTGTTACCGGCCCGACCCCGCTGAACCTGTGGTCCACCGGCGCAGAACTTCCGTCCAACCTGGAAATGTTCCTGGGCAACATCAACGGTTCCATCGGTGAAATCTCCGCAGCAGCTCTGATTCTGGGCGGAATTTACCTGGTGATCCGCAAGGTCATCGAACCCACCATTCCGCTGGCATTCATCGGCTCCGTGGCAGTGATGGCTCTGGTATTCGGACAGGATCCGCTGTTCCACATTCTGGCCGGCGGCGTGATGCTGGGTGCAATCTTTATGGCAACCGACTACGTAACATCTCCGATCACCACATCCGGAAAGATCATCTTCGGTATCGGCTGCGGCGTTCTGACCATGCTGATCAGAATGTACGGAAGCTATCCGGAAGGTGTATCCTTTGCAATCCTCTTCATGAACGTTCTTACACCGCATATCGATAAGCTGACCAAGCATACCGCATTCGGTTTTGAGAAGAAGGGAGGCAACAAATAATGGAAAAGAAGAGTAAGCTTTCTATCTTCCTTAACGGTATTGTTAAGGAAAACCCGATCCTGGTTCTGGTTCTGGGAACCTGCCCCACGCTGGCACTTTCCACCGCTGCCATGAACGGTATCTATATGGGTCTGGCACTGACCTTCGTTCTTACCTGCTCCAACATCTTTATCTCCGCACTCAAGAAGGTAATTCCGGAAGCAGTAAGAATTCCGTGCTTTATTACAGTTATCGCTACATTCGTTACCATCGTTCAGCTGGTCATTAAGGCATTCCTGCCGGAACTTGACAGCGTGCTGGGCGTATACATTCCGCTGATCGTAGTAAACTGCATCATTCTGGGCCGTGCAGAAATGTTCGCATGCAAGAACACCGTAATCGATTCCGCATTCGACGGACTTGGCATGGGTATCGGCTACATGATCGCACTGACCTTTATCGGCTGCATTCGTGAGCTCACCGGTGCAGGCACTCTCTTCGGAATTACCGTAACCGCAAACGTAATTGCTCCCTTCGGTATCATGACTCTGGCACCCGGCGGATTCTTCGTATTCGGCTGCGTCATCGCTCTCATGAACAAGCTCACCAAGGGCAAGGTCAGAGAAAAGCAGAACAACAAGTGCATGGGATGCCCCGGTTCTGCGTTCTGCTCTCAGTCTCAGGAAGGAGGTTGTGACCAGTAATGAAAGCTGCATTATTTTTAGTATTCAGTGCGATCATCACCAACAACTACGTATTATCTCAGTTCCTCGGAATCTGCCCGTTCCTGGGTGTTTCCAAGAAGCTGGACAACGCAATGGGTATGTCCATCGCAGTTATCGTCGTTATGGTAATTGCAACCGCCGTAACCTGGCCCATCCAGACCTATCTGCTGGACCCCAACGGCATCGGCTACATGCAGACCCTGGTATTCATCCTGGTTATTGCAGCCCTGGTACAGCTCATTGAAATCGTTCTCAAGAAATATATCCCCAGCCTGCATGCGGCCTTGGGTGTATATCTTCCGCTGATCACCACAAACTGCGCGGTTCTGGGCGTTTGCGTTCTGAACATTACCGCAGAATACACATACGGACAGGCTCTTCTCAACAGCTTCGGTTCCGGCGTCGGCTTTATGCTTGCCATGTTCCTCTTTGCAGGTGTCAGAAGCAAGATTGAAAACAACGACTATCCGGAAGCTTTCAAGGGCGTTGCATCCACACTGGTTGCAGCATCCATTCTGAGCCTTTCCTTCCTCGGATTCTCCGGACTCATTTCCGGACTGTTTGGAATGTAGGAGGTAGAGTATGGAAGCATTTGTAACACCGGTACTTCTTACTGTGATTATCGCCGGCATTGCAGCAGTTATGCTTGCACTTGCCGCAAAATTCCTGGCAGTTCCTGTTGATGAACAGGCAGTTGCCATTCGTGAGTGCCTCTCCGGCGCAAACTGCGGTGCCTGCGGCTATGCGGGCTGCGACGACTACGCCAAGGCTCTTGCCGATGACCCCACCATTCCGTCCAACCTCTGCGTTCCCGGCGGTGACGCTTCCGCCACAAAGATCGCGGCCATCCTGGGTCAGGAAGCCATGGACGTTATCGAGCAGGTGGCAGTGATTCACTGCTCCGGCATCAACGACGTAACCAAGCCGGAAATGGAATATCAGGGCATGCAGTCCTGCGCAGCAGTGAAGGGCTTCTTCGGCGGCCCCGGCTCCTGCAAGTTCGGCTGCATCGGCATGGGCGACTGTGCCAAGGCTTGCCCCCACGGCGCCATCGAGGTTTGCGAAGGCGTTGCCAAGATCAACAGAGACGTCTGCATCGGCTGCGGCATCTGTGCCAAGACCTGCCCGCAGAATCTGATCGAAATCGTTCCGCTCAAGTCCAGAGTGGTTGTGGGATGCTCCTCCTGCGACAAGGGCAAGACCACCAAGGATCTCTGCGACCGCGGATGCATCGGCTGCAAGATCTGCGAAAAGGAATGCAAGTTCGACGCAATTCACGTGGTAAACAACCACGCAGTAATCGACTACGATAAGTGCAAGTCCTGCGGCATGTGCGCAAAGAAGTGCCCGAGACATTTGATTACTGTATTCCCGAAGTCTGCAAAGGCTGCCCAGAACCCGGCTGCCCCGAAGCCTCAGGAACTTCCGCCGGAAGTGATGGCTCATGCTCCGATCGAAGGAACACCGGAAGCACCCAAGGCAGAATAATCCAAAACTCATAAAAAAAATAGAAGGCGGCTCCGCAAGGGGCCGCTTTTTGTGTGCGGATTATGGCCTGCGACCCGGAGCTGCTGTCCGGCAACTTTGATTCGGCGCCGGATGAGGCTTGCGTGCCCGGAAGCTTTGATTCGGCGCCGGCAGGACCTTCGGGAAAAGCTCCGCCGGGCTTTGTGCCAAGACGTTGTGACCCCGATGCCGGCAGGCCCTTCGGGAAAAGCTCCGCCGGCTTCACGCCAAGCCCCGCTCCCCTCCGGCTTAGTGCTCAAAATCGCACTGCACCGGCCGGTCGCGGGGCTTGTCTACCGGCTCCGAATTTTCCCTCAGACACTGCCGGCGCCGGGAATTGGTCCCAAAACACAAAATACAGGGTCAGGACCATTCGGCCGCATCAACTATAGAAATATCCAAAGTCCTGCATAAAACCCGTTGGAAGGCGATTGGATTATCAGCTGCATTGACAAATTCTACGCTTACCCGTATACTGCACTCAGACGTTGGCTTGGCCACCATTTTCGGGCATGTCTGACGTTTCATCAGAGAAGTTCCTCTGCCCTTTTTTGGCGGGGGAGCTTCTCTTTTTTCGATGCCGGCAGGCCCTCCGGGAAAAGCTGCGGGCTGCGTCGAGGGATGAATACAGGCTGTGCCGCATTTCTTAAAAAGTACATTATGCTCACATTTGTTCTGTAACTGCAGATTTATGATATTCGTCATTCTTCGGAATGCTCATAAAAAGCAGGAAAACAGCAATTTATGAGCAATTTCGGGGGCTGCGGAAGCTCATAAATATGGTTTTTAACGGGGTTTATGAGCAAAAAGTTCTTCGAAAATCAGGTTTTGCTGCCGAAAAATGCTCATATTTCAAGGAATTGGCGGTTTTTATGAGCATTTTGGGAAATTGCCAGGGACACGGGATGCTCATAAAGACTTTAATACGGCATATATATGAGCATTTTCGATAGAAACAATGTTGATACCGGGCGTCAGCTGCCCGAAGAGAAAATTCGAAGCCGGTAGAGAAGACCGGAAAGTGGGCTGTAAGCTGCGACGAAAGGAGCGGCGCGCAGCACGCTGCCCGGGCTTGGCGTGAAGCCGGCGGAGTTTTCCCGGAGGGTCTGCCGCCCGGGGGCCGAAACGGGGTCAGTGCAAAACCGCTTGCAATCTCAGGCAAATTCTGTATAATTGTATTCGTGCATACATGAATGCAGAAATTACACCGGAAGGAGAAGCGTCATGCTGGAATTATCCGAAAAAACCAATCTGTTAGAGGAAAAGAGCTACAAGTACAGCCTGCAGGACATCGAAAGTCCCAATCTGTACGACGATCTATTCGATTTTGAGCATATTCCCAAGGTTTCCTTCAACCACCGGCGGTCCCCCATGAACATGCCCCGGGAAATCTGGATCACCGACACCACGTTCCGGGACGGACAGCAGGCCCGGGAGCCTTACACGGTGCGGCAGATCGTGGATCTTTACAAGCTGATGAGCAAGCTGGGCGGCCCCTACGGGATCATTCGTCAGTCCGAGTTCTTTGTTTACAGTGAAAAAGACCGGCAGGCCATTGCGGCATGCATGGACCTGGGGCTGGATTTTCCGGAAATCACCACCTGGATTCGGGCAACCAAAGAAGATTTTAAGCTGGTAAAGGATTTGAACATCAAGGAAACCGGCATTCTGGTGTCCTGCAGCGACTATCATATTTTCAACAAGCTGGGTCTTTCCCGAAAGCAGGCCATGGACCAGTATCTGTCTACGGTAAAGATGGCCTTCGACGCAGGCGTGGTGCCCCGCTGTCATCTGGAGGACATCACCCGGGCGGATTTCTACGGCTTTGTGGTGCCTTTTGTCAACGAGCTGATGGACCTTTCCCGGCAGGCAGGTATTCCGGTGAAAATCCGGGCCTGCGACACCATGGGTCTGGGGGTTCCCTACGCGGAGGTGGCGCTGCCCCGCAGTGTGCCCGGCATTATCTACGGTCTGCAGCAGTATTCCGACGTGCCCAGCGAATGGCTGGAATGGCACGGTCACAACGACTTTTACAAGGCAGTGTCCAACGCGGCTACGGCCTGGCTCTACGGCGCCTGCTCCGTCAACTGTTCGCTGCTGGGCATCGGCGAGCGCACCGGCAATGTGCCGCTGGAAGCCATGGTCATGGAGTATGCTTCCCTGCGAGGGTCGCTGGACGGCATGAATACCCGGGTCATCAGCGAAATCGCGGACTACTACGAGAACGAGATCGGTTATCGCATTCCGCCCATGACGCCTTTTGCGGGCAGCAGCTTTAATACCACCCGGGCGGGCATTCATGCGGACGGCATGATGAAGGACGAGCGAATTTACAGTATTTTCGATACGAATAAGCTTTTAAACCGGCAGAGCGCGGTGCTGATCGGCAAAAGCTCCGGCCGGGCGGGCATTGCTTACTGGATGAACAACAATTACCGGCTTTCCGGCGCGGAGGTCATCGACAAAAAGGATCCGCTGGTATACGCCATTGCGGACTGGATCGAGGACGAATACGCGGGCGGCCGGCAGACCACCCTCAGCACCGGGGAATTGGAAAGCAAAATCGAGGAGCTTTCCGGCGGAAAGTATAAAAGAACGGAGGGCAGAGCATGATTACCAACAGAGCGGTGTCGCTTTCGGACCAGATTTACGAAAGACTGGAAAATGATATCTATTCGGGAAAATACAAGCGGGGCGACATTATTACCGAGCCGGCAATCTGCGAGGAGCTGGGCGTTTCCCGGACGCCGGTCCACGAGGCGGTGAACCGTTTAAAATATGACCACATTGCGGAGGACTGCTCCAAGGGCATTCTGATTCTGGGCATCAGTGCCGAAGACGCCGCCCTGATTTACGAAATCCGCAAGTCTATCGAAAGCAAGGCAGCGGCTGCCTGTGCCCGGAGCATTACACCGGAGCAGCTGGCCGACCTGCAGGAAGTGCTGGAGCTGCAGACCTATTATATGCAGCGGGGCAACTCCGAGCGGGTGAAATTCTACGACAGCGAATTTCATCAGAAGCTCTACAAATACAGCGGCAGCACCATCTATTACGATGTGCTTTCGCCGCTGCACAAGAAAATTCAGAAGTTTCGTCAGGCCAATGTGGAGGACCACAGCCGGGCGGAGGTCTCGGTGGAAGAGCATCGGACCATTCTGAAGGCCATCGAAAGCCGCAGCGAAAAGGCGGCGGAGGAGGCCATGTATTTTCACATCTGCCGGGCAGAGGAGCATCTGAAGGCCCTTTCCGGCAACGAATAGGTAGGAAAAGAAAATGTTTGGAATAGAGAAATATGCGGGCAAGGTAGAAATCCGGAACGGAAAGCCGGTTCCTGCGGAAGAGGAATGTTTGGGTAAAAAGCCGGTTCCTGCGGAAGAAAGTTTTTCCGGCGGAGCAGTGCTCCGCGGCGGCGTTCCCGTTTCTGCGGGAAAGAACCCGGAAGGCCGGGAAAAAACCATGGCCTATAAAATATTAAGAGCACACGAAGCGGTCCGCAAAAACGACGGCAAAATGCACATCGCCTTCGACGGGCTGATTTCCCATGACATCACCTATGTGGGGGTCATTCAGACGGCCCGGGCGTCCGGCATGACGGAGTTTCCGCTACCCTACGCCCTGACCAACTGCCACAACAGCCTCTGCGCGGTGGGCGGCACCATCAACGAACACGACCACGCCTTCGGTCTTTCCGCAGCCCGCAAGTACGGCGGCATTTATGTGCCCCCCAACCAGGCGGTCATTCACCAGTTTGCCCGGGAAATGATGGCCAAATGCGGCGGCATGCTGCTGGGTTCGGACTCTCACACCCGCTACGGGGCCTACGGCTGCATGGCGGTGGGCGAAGGCGGCGGCGAGCTGGCCAAGCAGCTTTTGAAAAACACCTGGGACATCGACGACCCGGAAGTGGTGCTGGTGTGGGTGGAAGGAAAGCTTCCCCACGGCATCGGCCCCCACGACGTGGCCATTGCCCTGGTGGGCGAGACCTTCCCGGACGGCTTTGTGAAAAACAAGGTGCTGGAGTTCGCCGGTCCGGGCATTGCGGCTCTGAGCACGGATTTTCGCATCGGCGTGGACGTAATGACCACCGAAACCAGCTGCCTTTCTTCCATCTGGGAAACCGATGAGAAGGTGGCGGATTACTACAACAACATCGGGCGGCCTCAGGACTTCCGGCGGCTGCAGGTCGAGGAGGGCGCCTGCTACGACAGCATGGTGACCATCGATCTTTCCGCCATGGAGTCCATGATTGCGCTGCCCTTCCATCCCTCCAAGGCGTACACCATTCACCAGCTGCAGGCGGAGCCGGAAAGGATCCTGCGGGAAGTGCAGGAGGACTGCAACCGCTCGCTGGACGGCGTGGAGATGGACCTGCTTTCCTGCATCAATGCGGAGGGCAAGGTGTTCTGCGACCAGGGCGTGATTGTGGGCTGCTCCGGCGGCATGTACGAAAACATCTGTGCGGCGGCGGACATTCTGGAGGGCAAGAGCATCGGAAACGGCTACTTCGACCTGTCCGTGTACCC
>JAZUKP010000120.1:0-6815 GCA_045643345.1 Anaerovoracaceae bacterium
AAGATAAAACCCTTAGAATCGTTTAAATTCTAAGGGTTTCCAGCGTTTTTATCCACGCATTTTGTCCTATAAGCCCGATTTTTATACCGCGGCTACAAACCGATTTCTTTGTATATTTTTTTCAGCCGGGCCACTTCGTCCCGGTCGGCAGTCATAATTTCCTTTGCGCTCCCGGCAAAACGCCCCCATTCTTTCCGGCTTACAATCAGCCGGTGCACCCAGGCAAAAGGCAGCAGCCAGCGATGCTTTTTCAGATAAGAAAAGCGGTTTTCCATGGTGCTGATCGGCGGGAACATGTGATACAGCAAGGTTCCCAGGCGGGAACTTTCCTTTTCGCCGGGGTTGTTCTGCTTTAAAAAGACCACGCCGCTGTCCCGGCCGTTTTTGCCGAACACGCCGCCCTCCACCGTGTAATCCGCAAAATCATCCATCACTTCGGCATCTACCGGGCGCAGCGTCAGCGGGCTTTCCACACCGAACCAGTCCCGCACCGCCGTGAAAGCCACATTGGCAAAATCGTCCAGATGAAGAGATTTCAGTTCCTTCTCCACCCAGGACCAGTCCGGAGCATCACCGAAATGCCGCAGGAAAAAGGCCAGATCCAGATACATCCGCACCCCCGCTCCGGCGGTGCAGATATGCCGGGCAATGTGGGTCAGCAGATAGATAAAATGATACTCCGGCGTAAATTCATACACCGTACCGGCGGGCAGATTTCCGGATGCAGTCTTTTCTTCGCAGGGCTTACCCAATGTGCGATAAATTGCAGCATCCGCAGGCTTCACGTACTCCCACATGCGGCGGAAGTAGCCCTTGTAATCCGCCTTATCCGACACGTCAATCTGCATGACGTCGGTATGAATTTCGTAGTATTCCGTGCCTTTTACATAGCTGTAGACCGGTTCCCAGTCCTCCGTACATTCGTAACCCAGCGAAAGCATCAGACGGTGACACTTTTCCCGGTCTTCGGGACGGATAATCAGATCCACATCCCCGTAAGTGCGCAGCTCCGGCACCGGATAATAATCTCGGATCACAAAGCCTTTAAAAATAATGCAGTCGATCCCGTTTTCCGAAAGACTGCGGATCAGATGTTTGGCAGCTTCGCCCCGATCGGTAAAGACCGCCAGGGTGCGCAGGCATTCCCCGCGAAAAGCCGGCAGATAGTCCGGGTCCGCAAGCTCCGGGTGCGCCATATAAACATAGGAAAAAACGCCTGTTGTGGAATGAATTCCCGCAAGGCGGTATATTTCCTTAATATCGTCCTTTTCCAGCCTCTCCGGCGCTGTTTCCTGCACAAAAGCACGCAGCACGGAGAGGTATTTCGCATAAGTTTTGTTCATGTGACCCTCTGCCAGTTCGGTTAATTATACCCTCTTGCCAGACAGCTTACAATTGTTACTTTTCGTATCAAAGAAGCGAAGTTCCCGCAGCATATTGACTTCTTCTGTTACTTTTTGTATCATTACCTGCGAAAAGAGGTGCATTCCATGAAAAAATTCTCTTTAGAAAAACTGTCCGCCCAGGTCAGCGCCGAAAGACGCAGACGCGGATTCAGCCAGGCAGAGCTGGCAGAGCGCACCGGTCTGAACCGGGCCACCGTCAGCAGAATCGAACAAAACAGCTTTACCCCCTCTCTCGCCCAGCTGGAAAAACTGGCAGAGGTGCTGGATTTTGATATCACCGACTTCTTTACGGAAGAAGAAACCCGCAAAAACACCGTCCCGGAGAAAAAATACAACATCGCCGTGGCAGGCACCGGCTACGTGGGACTGTCCATTGCCGTGCTTCTGGCCCGGTACCATCACGTGGAAGCGGTGGACATCGTGCCGGAAAAGGTAGACTGCATCAACCGCCGCATCTCCCCCATTCAGGACGAATACATCGAAAAATATCTGGCGGAGGAAGCACTGGATCTGACCGCCACCCTGGACGGGGCCGCCGCCTACGCGAAGGCGGATTTCGTGGTGATCTCCACCCCCACCAACTACGATCCCAAGCAGAATTTCTTTGACTGCTCTGCCGTAGAATCGGTGATCGAACTGGTGCTGCAGGTCAACCCCAAGGCCGCCATCGTCATCAAATCCACCGTTCCCGTGGGCTTTACCGAAGCCGCCAAGAAAAAATATCGCAGCGAAAATATCGTATTCAGCCCGGAATTCCTGAGGGAATCCATGGCGTTGTACGACAATCTCTACCCCTCCCGCATTATCGTGGGCTGCAGCGAAGCCGCAAAAGCTGCTGCGGAAAGCTTTGCCCAGCTTTTGAAGCAGGGCGCGCTCAAAAATGACACAGAGGTGCTTCTGATGGGCTGCACCGAAGCGGAAGCGGTCAAACTCTTTGCCAACACCTATCTGGCCCTGCGGGTATCGTACTTTAACGAGCTGGATACCTACGCGGAAAGCAAGGGGCTGGACACCCGGGCCATCATCGACGGCGTGTGCCTGGACCCCCGCATCGGCACCCACTACAACAACCCCTCCTTCGGCTACGGCGGCTACTGCCTGCCCAAGGATACCAAGCAGCTGCTGGCAAACTTCCGGGACGTGCCGGAAAACCTGATCGAAGCCATCGTGGAAAGCAACCGCACCCGCAAGGACTTTATCGCGGACCGGGTGCTGGAGATTGCAGGCACCTACGGCAACAGCGAGTCCTGGAGCCGGGAAAAGGAAAAGCCGGTGGTGGTGGGCGTTTACCGCCTGACTATGAAGGCCAACTCCGACAACTTCCGCCAGAGCAGCATCCAGGGCGTAATGAAGCGCATCAAAGCCAAAGGAGCCACCGTGATCATTTACGAACCCACCCTGCAGGACGGCGAAACCTTCTTCGGCAGCCTGGTGGTGAACGACCCGGAGAAATTCAAAAAAATGTCCGGCTGCATTATTGCCAACCGCTACGACGAATGCCTGGACGACGTGGCAGACAAGGTTTACACCCGGGACATCTTTAGAAGAGATTAGCGGCAGGAGGCACATACAACATGCAGAAAATCGAACTGAAAAACAAAACCGTGTTGGTGACCGGTGCCATGGGCTTTATCGGTGCCAACCTGGTGCTGGAACTGCTGCGCACCACGGAACCCATCCATATCGTGACCCTGGACAACCGCTCCGACTACTACGACGTTTCCATCAAGGACTGGCGCCTCGGGGAAATTAAAAAAGAGGCCGCAAAGCATCCGGCTTCCGAATTCGAATTCATTTTGGGAGACCTGGCCGACAAGGCCCTGATCGACGAAATCTTTGACAAATACCAGCCGCAGATTGTGGTGAATCTGGCAGCCCAGGCGGGAGTACGCTACTCCATCACCAACCCGGACGCATACATTTCCGCCAACATCATCGGCTTCTACAACATTCTGGAAGCCTGCCGCCACTCTTATGACGGCGGCCGCGAAGGCGTGGAGCATCTTGTATTCGCCTCATCGTCTTCAGTCTACGGCAGCAACGCCAAAGTGCCCTACAGCACCGACGACCGAGTAGACAATCCGGTTTCGCTGTACGCCGCCACCAAAAAGAGCAACGAGCTGCTGGCTCACGCCTACGCCAAGCTCTACAACATTCCCTCCACGGGCCTGCGCTTCTTTACCGTGTACGGCCCCGCCGGCCGGCCCGACATGGCCTATTTCAGCTTTACCAACAAGCTGATTGCCGGAGACACCATCCGGATCTTTAACTATGGAAACTGCCAGCGAGACTTTACTTACGTGGACGACATCGTAGAAGGCCTTAAGCGGGTAATGCAGGGCGCTCCGGAAAAAAAGACCGGCGCCGACGGCCTGCCCGAACCGCCCTACGCCGTGTATAACATCGGCAACAGCCATCCGGAGAACCTGCTGAATTTCGTGGAAATTCTCCAGGAAGAACTGATTCGGGCCGGGGTTCTGCCCGCAGATTACAACTTCGAAGCCCACAAGGCGCTGGTGCCCATGCAGCCCGGCGACGTGCCCGTCACCTTTGCGGACACCACGCCCCTGGAGCGTGACTTCGGCTTTAAGCCCTCCACCCCCCTGCGGGAAGGCCTGCGGAAGTTTGCGGAATGGTACAAGGAGTTTTATGGGGTGTAGAGAAGAGCAATCATAGAATAACAACCTCTGTAATCAATCGCAGAGGTTGTTATTCTTATGATATTTATAGTAAAAATTTTTTTATTTTGCCTTCGGTCAAAACACTCAAAACCTTTGAGCATATACGAGTTCCAATAATATACAACAAAGCCGCAACTGCAAATACTGAAACAAGAAAAATACCTTTAATTACAATGTCTGCAACCAACAAACTTGAAACATAATTAAAAAAATGACGCTTAAATCTACTGCGAAACGTAAAAATAATCGTCTGATGAATTACACAAACCCAAAATGATAATTTGAATAATTTTTTGTCCAAGACGGAACCAGAAGATAATAATCGCAGTTCTGTAAGCATCGTCCATTATCGCCCTTTTAACTTATTGTTTTCAGATGGTAATACGCTTCAAGTTCTCTACTAAGGACTTTGTTTTTCGTAACTTTTCCAGTTGTTGATTTATCAATGGTGTTACTTATTCTTGGGGTTCCAGTATATGACTTGTAATCATCAGGATAATATAAGTACAGAATCCATTTCAGGAATTCAGAAAATAATAAGACTTCATCGATTGGTAGGCGTATTGCGTTTGAAAAACCTATATGTACATGGGCAATGGGATGGAAAAATGAATTTGAGCTGGAATTGTCAAAATCAACACGAATATACTCATTCTTCAAATCACCACTTTCAACCGCCGGGAGGTAACATAGGTTCATCTTCTTTAGATACGAAGTCCTTTTTCCAGCTTTTTCAAATTCATAATTTACTTGCAAAAAAGCGCCATCTTGGAATGTTGCAAGATACTCGCCGTCTTCATATCGGTGGTGGGAGTTTTGCAAATAATCTGTTTGATCCGCGAATCTTGTATATTTGCTAGAAATGCATGTTGGATTTTTATAAAACTCACCGCTAATCCTTGGATTACTCAAAATGTGCAGTCGTAAAGCTTTACTTATACAGTCCCGCATATCGTCAACAACAATTTTATACGCATCCATGTTACCCCTCCAGTAGCCTTTGAAGAGAGGATTTAAACTCCGGATCCAAATCGAGTAATTGTTTTAGCAGCTCTTCCTTTCCTGCTGACATAGCTTTTTTTATCTTCGAGATATCATCATCGAGTTGTCTAGCATTGGGATTATTTGTTAGAAAATCAATTTTGGATATCTCTTTAATAACATCAGCTGAAGGATAAATAAACTTCATATCAGGAAAGCTACGGGTGGATAAGGAAGTAATCCAAAATACTCACCGCAGCATTGCAAAGGCAAAGAACAACGCTCAGAAAGGCAGAAATGCTTTTCTGGGCGTTTTTCTATTCAAATAAATCCGCACATTCGATTTATCTCTTACTATCTCCTACAATATAGGCGCAAGGAGGCGATAACTGTGAAAGAAAAAAGAAAATACTTTTACTTGGACGATTTTGAGCACAGATTACTGGTCGGGTGCCTTATGACCGCTCGGAATGAGTATATCCATGAGGATAAGCCGATTGAGGACGTCAATGAACTGATACTTAAAATCATTGATGCCCCGACAAAGAAACTGCGGGTTATCGAAAAGGAGGACGCATAATGGATAAGTACATAACGGATGAACGAACCGGGCTGAAATACGAGCTTGTCGGAGATTACTACCTCATTGCCGGTGATGATGAGCCGGAAGAACGCCCCATCGGAATATGGGGGCAACGGCACTTGCGGTATCTGAAGCAACACCGCAGAACGGTTTACGCCGAGCTTCTGACGAGCGGAAAGCTGAATGAATACCTTACCGATCTGAACGAGCAGGCAGAGGATATGTTCTTTCGGCTGGTAAAAGGACTTGCTGAAAAGGAAGGTATCACGGAAACGCTCAAAGCAACCGACCAAATGGAATGGGTGCGGCGTATGAACGCAGTACAGGAAATGGCAACAGAGATCGTAAATAATGATCTGATCTACTTATAACAGACGCACGGCGGCAGGGAGCAATCTCTGCCGCTGTTTCTCATTTGTAACAATTCTATGAAGCTACTTGACAAATCGAAAAATATCGATATAATAAATAGTGTGATCACAAATAATGTGTAAGGAGGTGTTCAGATGGAGCTTGATGAAAAGCGTACTCCTATTGTTTTCAAAGCATTATGCGATGAAAACCGTGTTCGGATACTCAAATACCTGATGGGCGGTGAGAAATGTGCCTGCAAGCTGCTGGACGATTTGAATATCGCACAGTCTACGCTTTCCCACCATATGAAGGTACTGACCGATTCCGGTATAGTCATCGGACGAAAAGAAGGCAAATGGATGCACTATTCCATCTCACCGGAAGGCGTTGACGTTGCTATCGGCTACTTGAACGCACTCAAAGGAAACGGATGCGCTTGCAATAACAAGTCGTGCTGTGAAAAATAAACCGTATTTTTCCGGCACGACTATATTTCAAATCTATATATCGACAGATTTAGATATATAGATTGATTGGAGGATTTCTATGTGGCAATTCATTCAGGATGAAGTCTTGGGGATGAAGTGGCTGAATCGGCTGATCGGCTCTGTGTTGAGTTCGTTTGGACTTGACATTGAAAGCAGGATCGGCGGCAGCGTCCAGTTCTTTCTCTATGACTGCATTAAAATTATGGTTTTACTGGGTGTTCTGATATTTATTATCTCGTACATCCAAAGTTATTTTCCACCGGAACGAAGTCGTAAAATTCTCGGCAGATTTCACGGCATTTGGGCAAACTGCATTGCCGCA
>JAZUKP010000121.1:0-11689 GCA_045643345.1 Anaerovoracaceae bacterium
ACGCAGGTCCATCTTATGCCGAAAAACTTTGGCGGCAGAGCCATGTGACTCCGTCGCGTTATCAGGTATTAATCCCAGTTTCCCGGGGCTATCCCTGTGCATAAGGTAGGTTACCTACGCGTTACTCACCCGTCCGCCGCTTTCATAGCTTTCAATTGACCGAAGTCGCTTTCCAGCTAATCACGCTCGACTTGCATGTGTTAGGCACGCCGCCAGCGTTCATCCTGAGCCAGGATCAAACTCTTAAAAAATTGTATTTAATCGCTTTCGCGGTTAAATCTTTAAGTTTCTTGATTCGCTCAAGAAGCGCTTTGCGCTTGCGTTCCGCTTACGCGGAATTATTGTTGTTTTGTGTTTGGAATTGTACGAGGAATACTACTTTCGTAGTTTCCTTACCAATCTTTGCAGATTGTTTTTGTACTGTCTTTGAAGAGAAACTTAATTCTCTTCTCTTGACCTTTTTCTACACTATTTGATGTTTTCAAGGTGCTGTTTTTCGTTCCCCCTCAGCGGCGGAACAGTTGAGATTATAGCCCTATATATGGGCCTTGTCAACAACTATTTTAAACTTTTTTCAAGTTTTTTTCTTTTTTATTTTTTCGGCTTAGAGAATGATCTCAACCATATCGTTGTTGCCCAGTTTTGCAGCGTTTCCTTCGTCTGTGTCTACGTGGAATTCCGCAGTGTGAGCATCGCCGCAGCGTACTACTACGTTGTCGAATACCAGTCCTCTTTCGCCGCCGATTTTAACGCTGACGATCTGCTGATCCACTACGCCTGCTTCTGCAGCCTGTGCTGCGGAAAGGTGTACGTGTCTTAATGCTACGATAACGCCTTTTTCGATCTCCACTGTGCCCGCAGGTCCGATAATCTTGATTCCCGGAGTTCCTTCCAGGTCGCCGCTCTGGCGAATCGATGCGTTAACGCCCAGGGTTCTGCAGTCTGTCATAGCCAGCTCTACCTGTGTTTCTTTTCTGAACGGTCCGAGAACGCGAAGCTTTGCGCTGCCCTTCGGTCCTTCGATGGTGACCTGCTCTGCTGCAGCGAACTGACCCGGCTGTTTCAGATCAGACTTCTTTGTAAGTTCTGTGCCTTCTCCGAAAAGGACGTCCATGTCCTTGCGGGAGAGATGAATGTGCTTGTTGGAAATTCCTGCCGGAACCTGATAACCCATTTGTTGCCTCCTAAAAACTTTAACTTATATTTCTTTGATCCATGATATATACGGAAGCTGACGGTATTTCTGGTCATAATCCAGACCGTAGCCTACGATAAACTTGTCCTCCACCTGGAAACCGCAGTAGTCGGGTACAAAGTCCACTTGCCTTCTTGCGGGCTTGTCCAGGATGGTGCAGACCTTCAAAGAAGCGGGATTTCTTCCCAGAAGGTGCGCTTTTAAATAAGAAAGGGTCAGACCGGAGTCTACAATATCTTCTACAATAATAACGTTCTTGCCTGCGATATCGTGATCCAGGTCCTTGATGATTCTTACCACACCGCTGCTGGAGGTAGATCCTCCGTAAGAGGATACTGCCATAAAATCAATTTCCACGTCGCCATCGATATGACGCATCAAATCCGCCATAAACGGAACGGAACCCTTCAGAATTCCAACCAGCAGCATGGGTTTTCCTGCGTAATCTTTGCTGATCTGCGCGCCCAGCTCGGAAACCTTTTCCTCCAGCTGTTCTTTTGTAATCAGTATTTCTTCAGTCATCTTGAAGCCCTTCTTTATATTCTTGAATTAAGCTGTCCATTGCGGACAGAATTTCTTCCGTTCCGGTGCGGGAAAGCGCCGATGCGGGAATCAGCAAATCCGTGGAATCCATCTCCAGCGCCTTGCGAATCATCGCCAGATTCCGGTTCAGTTCATTCCGGGAAAGCTTATCCGCCTTGGTGGCCACCACGATTCCGTCCAAATGATAATACTGCAGAAATTCGTACATCTGCTTATCCTGCGCGGTGGGTTCGTGGCGGGAATCCACCAGCTGCACCACCTTCAGCAAACCCTTACGTCCGGTAAGGTAATCCTCCATCATCTTGCCCCAGTCCTCGGACATGGATTTGGATACCTTGGCGTAACCGTAGCCGGGAAGGTCGGCAATGCGGAATTCCCCACGGTTGATATTATAGAAGTTGATGGTTCTGGTCTTTCCGGGAGAAGAACTGACCTTGGCCAGCGCCTTCCGGTTCAGAAGCAGGTTAATCAGGGAAGATTTTCCCACATTAGACCTGCCCGCAAAAGCAATCTCCGGCGTCCCTTCGGGGGGATACTGGGAAGGCTTTACGGCAGAACAGATAAATTCCGAGAAGCTGATTTTCATATCAAAGCCTCGCGAATCGCATCGTCAATCCGGTCCAGAAGCACAAACTCCATATCATCCCGGACGCTCTGCGGAAGCTCGTCCAGATCCTTTTTATTTTCTTCCGGAATCAGTGCCTTTCGAATACCCATCCGGTGCGCCGCCAGCAGCTTTTCCTTTACGCCGCCCACAGGCAGCACCTTGCCGCGGAGTGAAATTTCTCCGGTCATAGCCACATCCCTTCTGACCGGTCTTCCGGTCAGAGCGGAAAGCACGGAAGTGCACATGGTAACGCCGGCGGAAGGACCGTCCTTGGGGACCGCGCCCTCCGGCACATGAATGTGAATATCTTTTTCTTTGTAAAAATCCGGTTCCAAACCAAAGCGTTCGCTGTTGGCCCGCAGATATGTAATGGCCGCCTTGGCGGATTCCTGCATGACATCGCCCAGTTTGCCGGTCAGCTGAATATTGCCTTTGCCGGGAACTACCGCAGTCTCGATAAAGAGCGTATCTCCGCCCACCGAGGTCCAGGCCAGGCCCGTAGCTACGCCCACCTCGTTCTTGCCCAGGAGCTTATCGTAGGACACCAGCTTTTTGCCCAGATAATCCGTCAGGTTGGAAGCCTTTACCACGTGCTTTTTGGTATCGCCCTCTACCACTTTTCTGGCCACCTTGCGGCAGACAGAGCCGATTTTCTTTTCCAAAGACCGCACGCCGGATTCTCTGGTGTAGTTGTTGATAATGGAAACCACCGCGCTTTTCTGAATGCTGATGTTCTCCTTGGTCAGGCCGTTGGCCTTTATCTGCTTGGGCACAAGATACTTCTGTGCGATGGCGGTTTTTTCCTCCATGGTATAGCCGGAAAGATCCAGAACCTCCATACGATCCAGCAGCGGACGGGGAATGGTTCCGGTATCGTTGGCCGTGGTAATGAACAATACGCCGGAAAGATCAAAGGGAACCTCCAGATAATGGTCCACGAATTCCTTGTTCTGTTCCGGATCCAGCACCTCCAGCAAGGCAGAAGCCGGGTCACCCCGGAAATCCGCGCCGATTTTATCCACTTCATCGAAGAGGAACACCGGATTCTTTTTGCCGCAGTCGCTGATCAAAGACATAATCCGTCCCGGAATCGCCCCTACGTAGGTTCTGCGATGTCCGCGAATTTCCGCCTCGTCCCGGACACCGCCCAGGGACATGTGCACAAATTCCTTGCCCGTTGCCCGGGCCACAGACTTTGCAATGGACGTTTTGCCCACACCCGGCGGGCCTACCAGGCACAGAATGGGTGCCTTGTTGTCTTTTGTAAGCTGCCGAACCGCCAGGTATTCCACAATGCGGTCCTTCACCTTTTCCATCCCGTAGTGGTCTGCGTCCAGGATTTTTTCCGCCGCCGGGAGATCCAGTTCGTCATCCGATGCTTCATTCCACGGAAGCGTCAGCAGCGTTTCTATATAATTTCTGGAAACCGTGACGTCCGAAGAATTCCCGGACATCTTGGAAAACTTTTCGATTTCCTTTGCGATTTTTTTCTCTGTTTTTTCCGGAAGCTGCAGTGCCTCCAGCTTTGCCATCCATTCCTCTGCCTCGCCCGTAAGGTCTTCCTTGTCTCCCAGCTCTTCGCGGATGGCCCGCATCTGCTCATGAAGATAATATTCCCTTTGGGATTTGTTCATGGAATGTCTGACTTTGGAGTTGATTTTATCCTCCAGCTTCAGGATATCGTTTTCTCTTTTTACAATTTCGATAACCGCATTCAGCCGCTCCGTAACCTCCACCGTTTCCAGAACACGCTGGCAATCTTCGGTTTTCAGCTTCAGGTTGGAAGCAACCGTATCTGCCAGAAGACCGGCTTTTTTAATGTTGTCTACGAAAACATTGCTGTCACCCAGGGCTCTGGGATGCTTTTCGGAATATTCCGTGTACAACGAAACAAGGGTGCGCATCAAAGCAAGC
The DNA here is from genome assembly GCA_045643345.1 of Anaerovoracaceae bacterium. Taxonomy (GTDB): domain Bacteria; phylum Bacillota; class Clostridia; order Peptostreptococcales; family Anaerovoracaceae; genus RUG13409. The sequence continues at coordinate 4,260 of JAZUKP010000121.1, forward strand.
GCATCCGTTTCCGGATTCTCCGGATCGTTTTCTTCTATTTGCGAAACCGAGGCGAGAAAATACGGAGTATCCTGCATCATCTCGTCCAGATTAGCCCGATACAGACCGTCCACCAGCACGCGAACATTGTCGCCGGGCAGCTTCAGCATTTGCTTAACCTTCGCCACGGTACCGATTTTATACATATCGTTTACGGTGGGAAGATCCGTGTTTTCATCTTTCTGGGATGTCAGGAAAACCGTCTGATTCATCAGCATGGCGCGTTCCAATGCAGTGATGGACTTTTCCCTGCCCAGATCGAAATGAACCACAGTATTCGGGAATACAGTAATCCCTCGTAAAGGGATCAGCGGCATTAATTCACTCATATTGCAACTTTTCCGTTATCGATATCTTCTTTGGTAATAACGATTTTATGAATATCCTCGCGGGACGGAACCTCGTACATGACGTCCGTCATAACCTCTTCCACAATGGCGCGCAGACCTCTTGCGCCCGTCTTTTTCTCCGCAGCCTTCTCTGCGATGCGGCGAATGGCGTCCTCTTCCATTTCCAGTTCCACACCATCGTAGGACAGCAGCTTTCGGTACTGCTTCAGCAGAGAATTCTTCGGTTCCACAATAATGCGCATCAGCGCATCCACGGACAGGTCGTCCAGGGTGGCAATCACCGGCACTCTGCCGATAAACTCCGGAATCAGACCGTAATGAAGCAGGTCTTCGCTCTGCACCTGGGAATTGATGTCTACGTCATCTTCCTTTACGGAGGCCGGGTGCGAATTGAAGCCTATGGTCTTTTCTCCCAGACGGCGCTGAATAATCTTGGACAGACCGTCGAAGGCACCGCCGCAGATGAAAAGCACGTTGGTGGTATCGAACTTGATAAATTCCTGCTGAGGATGCTTGCGGCCGCCCTGGGGCGGTACGTTTGCCTCCGTACCCTCCAGAATTTTCAGCAGAGCCTGCTGCACGCCTTCGCCGGAAACATCTCTGGTAATCGATGGGTTGTCCGTCTTTCTGGCAAGCTTGTCGATTTCGTCCACGTAAACAATACCCTTCTGCGCCTTTTCCAGGTCCCAGTCTGCAGCCTGAAGCAGCTTCAGCAGAATATTTTCCACGTCTTCTCCCACATAGCCGGCCTCGGTCAGCGCAGTGGCATCCGCAATGGCAAAGGGTACGTCAAGCAGCTTTGCCAGCGTCTGTGCCAGCAAAGTCTTTCCGGAACCGGTGGGTCCGATCATGATTATATTGGACTTCTGAACGTCCACCTGTTCTTCGGATTCCGCGGATGCATCCTTTTGGTTCAGTCCGTAAATTCGTTTATAGTGATTATAGACGGCTACGGCCAGAATTTTCTTTGCTCTGTCCTGATCAATAACGTAATCGGAAAGTGCCTGATGGATTTCCTTCGGGGTCGGAAGAGGCCCTTCAAATTCCAGACTGGCCTCCTCTTTGATTTTGGAGAGTTCATCATCCAGAATGGACTGACACATAGTCACGCATTCATCACAAATATAAACCCCCGGTCCGGCAATCAGGCGCTTTACCATGCTCTGCGGCTTTCCGCAGAAGGAACAGATTAATTCTTTTGAACTATCGTATGGCATTATCTCTTCTCCACCACCTTGTCCGCAAGGCCGTAAGCTACGGCCTCCTCGGCGTCAAGGTAGTTATCCCTGTCTGTATCTGCAGCAATCTTCTCCAGACTCTGTCCGGTATTGGCCGCCATAATGCGGTTCAATTTGGTGCGAAGCTTCAGAATGTGATCTGCAGCGATTTTAATATCCGCAGCCTGACCCTGGGCTCCGCCCGAAGGCTGATGAATCATGACTTCCGAATTGGGCAGTACATAACGTTTACCCTTTGTGCCTGCACTAAGGAGGAATGCAGCCATAGAGGCCGCCATGCCCACGCAAATCGTGGAGACATCCGGTTTAATCAGCTGCATGGTATCATAGATTGCCATACCTGCGGTTATCACGCCGCCGGGCGAATTGATATACATGCTGATGTCCTTGTCCGGATCCTCTGCTTCCAGAAACAAAAGCTGTGCCACTACAAGACTTGCAGTTGCATCGTTGATTTCATCGTCAATAAATATTATTCTGTCCTTTAAAAGTCTGGAGTATATGTCGTAGGAGCGTTCGCCGCCGGCGGTCTGCTCCACTACAACTGGTACAAGATTGCTCATACTTTTTTCCTTTTATTATTCTTCTGCCGGAGTTTCTTCGGCAACTTCTTCCGGAGCTTCTTCCGGTTCTACAAACTTTGCATTGTCGTAAATGAACTGCACAGCCTTTCTGTAAGCGATATCTTCCTTGATAACGCTTTCGCTTCCGGCCATAGCTTTCTTTACTTCTTCCACGCTCATCTGGTACTGCTTGGACATGTTTTCAAATTCAGCTTCCAGCTCTTCATCGGTTGCTTCAATGTTTTCCTTTGCAATCACAGCATTCATCAAAATGTTGGCATGAACTCTTGCGGTGGCGTCTGCCTTGAAGTTTTCCTTGATGCTCTCTTCGGAGTTCTTCATATACTTCTTAACAGCATCTGCGGAGATTCCCTGGTTCACCAGTCTCTGGAGATAATCGCTGTACATCTGGTTGACTTCGTCATCGATCATCACCTGCGGAATGTCTACCGGGTTCAGTTCGCAGAGCTTCAGCAGAGCTGCGTTCTTTCCGGTGTATTCATTCTGATCTGCAGCGGTCTTTTCCAGTCTTTCCTTGGTGGAAGCCTTCAGTTCGTCCAGGGTATCAAATTCGGATACGTCTTTTGCGAATTCATCGTCCAGTTCCGGCAGTTCTTCTCTCTTTACGCCGTGAACCTTGCACTTGAATACAGCTTCCTTGCCTGCCAGATTTTCTGCGGAATAATCTTCCGGGAAGGAAACGACAACGTCCTTTTCATCGCCTGCCTTCACACCGATCAGCTGATCTTCAAAGCCCGGAATAAATGTGCCGGAGCCAAGCTTCAGAGAATAGTTCTCTGCGGTACCGCCTGCGAACTGATCTTCTCCGATAAATCCTGCATAGTCGATGTCCACGGTGTCGCCGTTTTCTGCGATTTCGGTATCTACAAGACGTGCATTTCTGCGGCGAAGGTTTTCAATCTCCAGATTTACGTCTTCGTCTGCAATTTTATATTCTTTGAAAGGTACTTCGATTCCCTTGTATTCACCCAGTTCGATTTCCGGGGCAACGGATACTTTGAAGGTGGTGGTAAAGCCCTTATGCTGCTCCAGCTTTTCATCGCCGAATTCTACGTCCGGATTGTCGATCGGCTCAATCTTCAGCTCATCCAGTGCTGCGGGATAGTTTTCTCTGAGAAGATCATCCAGAGCGTCCTCGAAGAATACGCCTGTGCCGTATTTCTTTTCGATGATGCTGCGGGGCGCCTTGCCTTTTCTGAATCCGTCAACAGCAATGCTGCCTCTCTGACGCAGATAAACCTTCTGTGTTGCGGCATCAAATTCTTCTGCCGTGAATTCAATGGTAAATGTTACCTGATTGTTTTCTTTGCCAACAAATGTTGTTTTCATTTTTAAATTCCTCCTTATTTAGTCCACAATAGGACAAGTTAAAAGTATATCACAGAAAAGGAATACTTGCAAAGATTATTGAGTATGATCCATGGTATCCGGAGCACTTTCCGCCTTTCCCTTTTTAAAATACGCCCTTCCGAAATACAAAAACCGTCAAACGCTGACGGTTTTAAATGAAGTATCCATTTTTTGCGCAAATTGGCCGCAGACACTACGCATTCCTGCAGTCCGAAGCAAAAGCGGTCACCTCTGCGAATTACTTTTTCTCCAGCATCTGACAAACCGCAGCATAGGTGCGTCTGCAGTTTTCCCTGTCGCGGAGCCGGAAAAAACTGTTCGCTCTGCCGGCGTACTTTTCTTCCATGCCCGTTCCCCGGGAAAATATTTTTTCCATCTCCCTCAGAAGCGTATCACAGTCGTGACAAACAGGCCCGAAACCGTCCTTTTCATAGTCGAAATATCCTTCCGAATGATGTCCTGCCCGAAAAGCCTCCGTATCGAACTGATAATAGAGAATCGGCTTATTCATATAGACAAAATCCAGATTTACGCTGGAAAAATCCGTAATCAGAAGTCCGGCTTCTCTTAAAAGTGCCCCAATATCTACCTGATTCCAGGGAACGACCGAAATTTTCTCCGATTGGGAAAGGAAATACTTTTCAAAGCTCTGCATATTGCGGTGAAGGCAGAACACGGCTCTCTTGCCGTACTTCTCTAGAAGCCTGTCGAGTTCTCCGCTGTGAAGCAGTCCGGCCCATTCCTTATAGTACAGAGTTTCCAAAAACTCGTCTTCTTCCATCGAGCGGCTGTTCCGCTGCAGATACATGCGCCATGTGGGAACAATCAGCACCAGATCTTTATCCGGCTGCGCATCAAAAAGACCATCAAACCGGGTCAATCCCAGATACTTCACCTGATCCGGACTGTAGCCGAAAGTGTCTTTTACATATTCATATTCCGGTGCCGCACCGCAGCAGAACATGGAAAATGCACACTTATCGGCATGGAGAGACGCAATATCGGACGTGATCACCCCGTGCTGAAGAAAAACGTAATTGGGCTTATGAAGCTTCAAAACTACTTCAATAAGATAGCCCGCCGCCGCACTGGGCTTGCCGCCCTTTACAGAGCTGCAGATTACCTCCGCAGAAAGATAATAAATCCAATGTTTATAGCTTCCGTACGCAACCGTATTTCCGAGAGTTCTGACTTTGTCCGCCTCGGGGCTCTTGTTTTTAATAGCATATACGGCATCTACCTGCGGCTGTTCTGCCCGAAGGTAGCGGAAAAACCAATACCCGTTGTCCCTCGCCTCGTTTTCCGCCTCGCAGACAAGCCAAAGATGCGGGCGGAACCTTTTATAAACCGCCGCCGGAATCAGCGCAAGGACAAAAAGGAACAGGTGCCCGATATCCTTCAGCGTTACCATTTTCAGCTTGCTTAAAAAAGATTCGTTCATGGATGTTTCATCTTATTTGGCTGCGTTCTTGCTGGCTTTCTGTTCAACCTTATTGCGAATAACGTCTACCGTAACCGCCAATACAATTACAGAACCGATTACGATATATTGAATATCATTCTGTGCGCCGAGTAAATTCAGTCCATTGCGGATTACCGCCATAAGCAGAGCGCCGACCAAAGTCCCCCAGATTCTTCCTTTTCCTCCAGTGAAAGATGCACCGCCGATAATACAGGCAGCGATAGCATCATTATCGTAAGTCATGCCGGAGTTCGCATTCGCCGAGGCAAGACGTCCCACGCAAATAATCCCTGCCAATCCTGCCATAAAACCGGAAAGCGTGTACACAAAAGTAAGAACTCTCTTGGATGGGATTCCAGAAAGTCTTGCAGCTTCCGCATTACCACCAACACAATAAATCTGTCTGCCAAGAGGTGTCTTGTTCAGGAAAATGTCAAAAATGATAAAGATTACGATAACAAGAATAAATGATACTGGGACACCGGGGAATGTAACCTTTCCGTTTGCATCTGTTATCTTGCCGATAGAAGCGCTGCCAATCCACATCAGACTGTCAACGCCCTTATTGGTAAAACTGATAGATTTTGAACCGGTAATCACTAGCGCTAATCCAAGAAGAATATTCTTGGTTCCCATCGTTGAAACAAAGGGATGCGGCAAATCAAGCCGTGTCAAAAGAACGCCATTCATACATCCCCAGAATGTACTTACCGCAAGGCCGCAAAACGCCAAAACAAAACCATTGGTTATGCCAAAGGACTCCATCAAGACACCGATGGTGCATGTGCAGAGCACACAATTCGATCCTACCGACAAATCGATTCCGGCAGTAATTAGGCAGCAAAGCATTCCTGCACCGATAAGGCAATTGATTGAGGCCTGCTTCAAAATATTCATTATATTACCGATTCTGGGAAATTTATCAGGCAATGCAATACAGAAAACGATAATAATCAGAATTAATGCAATCAAAGAGCCAAGCTTCTGCATTAATATTTTAAGTTGCGATTTACTCTGCATTCTCAAGTTCTCCTCCCCAGGCAGCTTTCATAATATCTTCGGAATTAAAATGTTCACTGTCCCGATCAAATTCAGCCATGATTGTTCCCTCACGCATCACTACCACGTGATCACTCATTGAAAGGACTTCCGGCAATTCAGACGAGACCATAATAACGCACTTACCCTCTGATACCAATTGATTCATTATATTATAAACTTCAATCTTAGCGCCGACATCAATGCCGCGTGTAGGTTCATCAAAAATAAAAATACTCGCCGAAGTATTTAGCCATTTTCCGATAACAACCTTCTGCTGATTGCCGCCCGAGAGCTGTTCAGTTCGTTCCGCAAGAGAAGGTGCTTTGATTCTTAAAGAAGTGATAATCTCATTGTTTTTCTCTTTTACAAGATCATCCTGAATAAATAATCTTTTGCTGAATCCTTTTAGATTCGCCAGAATCATGTTGGAATTCACACTCTGTGAAAGAACCAAACCCTGATTCTTCCGATCTTCTGTTAAAAATCCGATTCCGTAAGATATTGCATCCTTCGGAGATGAGATTTTTACTTTTTTCCCTTTTACAAAAATATCTCCGCTGTCAAATTTATCAGCACCGAAAATCGCCCGCATCAGTTCGGTCCGTCCGGCACCAACTAAACCGGCAAACGCGGTGATCTGCCCAGCATACGCCTTAAACGAAATGTCGTGAAGAACCCCGTATTCAGAAAGATTTCTAACTTCAAGCCAGACGTCCCCTTTTGCACCGAATTCTTTGGGGTAAAGGTTTGTCAGAGATCTGCCTACCATCGCATAGATTAAAGAATTCTCATCCAGTTTTGAAATGTCTTCCGTAAGAATCCATTCTCCGTCACGCATTACCGTAACACGGTCGCATAATTCAAATAATTCCTCCAGCTTATGAGAAACAAATAAGACTGCAATACCCCGCTCCTTCAGGCTACGGCAGGTTTGCATTAATTGAGCAATCTCCTCTTTTCCTAAAGCGGAGGTGGGTTCATCCATAATGATCAATTTTGCCCGAAGCATAATTGCTCTGGCAATTTCAACAATTTGCTGCTGACCCACACCAAGCTTGCCGCACTCCATGCGAACATCAATCTCCGGATGACCGAGATTAGCAAGAATCTCCTTCGCCTTATCCTCCATTTGAGCATAATCAAGAAGAATGCCTTTATTGATAAGGCGTCCCATAAAAATATTATCGGTAACGCTTAGCTGCCGAACAATATTCAATTCCTGATAAACGCATGCAATACCCGCATTTTGGGATTGAAGAGGATTTTGAAAAACCATCTTTTTCCCGTCTACGAATATTTCACCTTCTTCCGGCAGATGCACACCTGTCAGCACCTTAATCAGCGTTGACTTTCCTGCACCGTTTTC
>JAZUKP010000122.1:0-12770 GCA_045643345.1 Anaerovoracaceae bacterium
GCAGCTGGTTTCCTCCATTATCGAGGACGATGTGGCTTTCGGTCCGGAAAATCTGGGAATAGAGCCGGCAGAAATCCGGGTGCGTGTAGACGAGGCTTTAAAAGCGGTCGGTATGTTCGATTACCGCAAAAAAGCGCCGCATCTTCTGTCCGGCGGGCAAAAGCAGCGAGTGGCCATTGCAGGGGTTATCGCCATGAAACCTCAATGCGTGGTGTTTGACGAATCCACCGCCATGCTGGACCCTCTGGGCCGCAAGGGGATTATGTCTATCATTCAGGACTTGCACGCACAGGGGCACACCGTCGTAATCATTACGCACTTTATGGAGGAAGCGGCTTTAGCAGACCGCATTGTGGTGATGTCCGGCGGAAAAATTGCCATGGAGGGCAGCCCGGCGGAGGTTTTTTCTCACAAAAAAGAGCTGGAAGAACTGTATCTGGAAATTCCCTTTGCCGTACGACTGGCGGACGCACTCAGGGAAAAGGGTTTTGATATTCCGAGAAATGTAGTGACGGAGGAAAGGCTGGCAGACGTATTATGCGCATCGAAGTAAAAGACCTGAGCTACATTTACAGCGAAGGATTGCCTTACGAAACCAAGGCATTGGACAACATTAATTTTACTGCGGAGGAAGGGGACTTTTTGGCGCTGATCGGCTGCACCGGCTCCGGAAAAACCACGCTGGTGGAGCACCTGAACGGTCTTCTGAAGCCCAGTCATGGGCAGGTTCTGGCAGACGGTATCGATATCAACGACAAATCCGCAGAGGCCAAAGCCCTGCGGCGGCAGATCGGTATTGTGTTTCAGTATCCTGAATATCAGCTTTTCGAAGAAAGCGTGGTAAAGGATGTGATGTTCGGACCGAAAAATCTCGGTCTTTCCGAAGAGGACTGCAGGACAAGAGCCATCGACGCCCTTCGTCTTGTGGGTATCGACCCGGAGGAATACGGAGAAGAATCTCCCTTCTCTTTGTCCGGCGGTCAAAAGCGCAGAGTTGCCATTGCCGGAGTGCTTGCCATGGATCCGAAGGTTCTGATTCTGGTTGAGCCGACGGCGGGGCTGGACCCCAAGGGCAGACACGATATTTTAGAGATGATTTCCCGCATTCAGGACGAGCGAAATCTGACCATTTTCCTGGTTTCGCACAATATGGACGACGTGGTGGAGTTTGCCGACAAGGTCATCGTGCTGAAACGGGGCACGATTCGTCTGATCGGAACGCCGCGGGAGGTGTTCAACAATGTGGAGGTGGTTCTTGCTGCGGGCCTGGATCTGCCCCAGGGACCGAGCTTTTCCCAGCTGCTGAAGGAAAGAGGCGTACGGGTGGGAAAAACCCTGACTTTTGATGAAACTGTAGAAGAAATTGCAAAGGCGTTCGGTAAATAAATGGCATTAAAGGATATTACTTTAGGACAATATTATCCGGCGGAATCTCCGGTTCACGCGCTGGATGCCAGAACCAAAATTCTGGGCATTCTGGCTTATTTGATTTCGCTGTTTTTTATCAAATCCTTCTCCGGATTTGCGTTTGCGGCACTTTGCCTTCTGGTTTTCATTAAAATTTCCAAAGTACCGCTGAGCTTTGTAACCAAAGGCTTTAAGCCTATTCTGCTGATTTTGATTCTGACCATGGTGGTGAATATGCTTTCCGGCAGCGGAGAACCCATTCTGTCCTGGTGGATCATCAAAATCACGAAGGACGGAATTTATCGGGCCTGCTTTATGGCGATTCGTTTGCTTCTGCTGGTATTCGGCAGCTCCATGCTGACCCTTACCACCAAGCCCATCCACCTGACGGACGGACTGGAAAAGATTTTTTCCCCGCTGCGGGTTGTGGGACTTCCGGCCATGAACTGGCCATGATGATGTCTATTGCGCTGCGTTTTATTCCTACGCTGATGGAGGAAACCGATAAAATCATGAAGGCCCAATCTTCCCGGGGCGCGGATTTTGAAGGCGGCGGGCTGAAGGATAAGGCAAAGGCACTGCTGCCGCTGCTGGTTCCTCTGTTTGTGGCGGCTTTCCGCATTGCCGGAGATTTGGCGATGGCCATGGAAGCCCGATGCTACAACGGCGGAAAGGGAAGAACCCGGATGAACGCCATGCATTTCGGCAGAAGAGATGCGGTTGCCGCGGTTCTCGTGGTACTTTATTTTGCGGCGGTCATCTTCAGCCGCAGACTTCCGCTGGTGTAGAAGCGTATGAAGAATATTTCTTCCGATTATTTGGTAAAGGCAGGAGCCATCGGAGCCGCTTACGCAGTGCTGACACTGCTTCTGGCGCCGCTGTCCTACGGGGTGATGCAGATCCGGATCTCGGAATCTCTCATTGCGCTGGCACTATTTGAACCCGCCGCGATTCCCGGACTTACGGTAGGATGTTTATTATCCGGCATCCTGGGTCCCAACGGGCTGGTGGATGCGCTTCTGGGGAGCCTGGCAACCCTAATCGGCGCATGGGGAACCTATGTTTTGCGCAGATTCCGCTGTTTTGCACCGATTGCCAACGTGCTTTCCAATGCGGTAATTGTGGGACTGATGCTGCGTTATGTGTATCACATTGAAGTGAAGCTGTTATTTTGCATCCTGTGGGTCGGATTTGGGGAAGCCATCGCCTGTTTCGGTCTGGGGTCGGTACTCATTTTGTACCTAGAAAAAAAGAGAGCTGCGATATTCAAGCATCACGAATAAGGCAGAAACGGAGATAAACGGAGCAAAGGGTACGGTATCCTTTGCTCCGCATTGTTTTTTCAAGAGTTTGGCCAGACAGTAAATTCCGCAGAGCAGTGCTGCTCCGGCAAACAGATACAGCAGTTTTTCTCCGCCGAAAACGGTGCCCAGGACCGACAGAAGAAGAATGTCACCGAAACCGTAAAAGGGGATCAGGGCAAAGGGCAGTAAAAAACCAGCCAGCCGGGAAATCCAGCCGACTCTTGTAAACAGAGCGCAGGGGAGGAGCAGCACAATAAAGAGATTTTCCAGCTCTTTGGACTGCATATCCGTGCAGGAGAGCCGGAGCAGGCAGGCTGTCATAAAAAGAAAACAAATATAAAAACGGGTCATTGTATAACCTTTCTTCCCGTCCGAATGCATTTTATCAAAAATGGAAATATATGTCAATTTAAAAGTGAAATCACCGTGAATTTTTGTCTGCGGATTTGAAACCGATGAAAATGGGTGCTATAATATAGAATATTGTGAGAATCCAAGGGGGATTGCATGAAGAAAGTAAGAGATTTTTTTTACAGCTCCAGCGATATTTTTGTGACACTGATGGTTCTGGCTTTGGCCGCCGGGATTATTTTCTGGCGTGTTCAGAACGTAATGGCCTATTCCGAGCATGCAGAACCTGTATCCGGCCCGGAAACAAAAATTGACATCGATTTCTCCGGGGTGGATTTGACGCCGGAAGAAGATCCGGAGCCGATTCCCGAAGACGATCCGGAGGACGAGGAACCTGTCGATCCTGCGGAAATTTCCGAAGCGTTTCAAACATCCAAAGAAGTAACGGTAACGGTACCCAGCGGATCCTCCTGCGTAAAAGCCGGAAGGTATGTTGCAGAGGCTTTGGGCTTTTCGGACGAAGAAAGCAAGACGTTCCTGACGCTCTTTACCGATACCGCCAAAAAGCTGAAGCTTGCGGGCTATATTAAATCCGGAACCTTTACCATTCCCAAAGGTTCAAACTTTGAAGATATACTGAAAATCTTAGCAAAGAAAAAATAACAGAGGAGAGTATTTCAATGGGTCTTATCACATCAACAGAAATGTTTAAGAAGGCGCTGAACAAGGATTATGCCATCGGTGCGTTCAATGTAAACAACATGGAAATTATCCAGGGTATCGTGGATGCCGCAATTATCGAAAAGGCACCCGTTATTCTTCAGGTTTCCGCAGGCGCCAGAAAGTACGCAAAGCCGGCATATCTGGTGCATCTGGTACAGGCAGCGGTAGAAGATACCGGTCTGGACGTGGTGCTGCATCTGGACCACGGTGCGGATTTTGAAATCTGCAAATCCTGCGTGGACGGCGGTTTTACCTCCGTTATGATTGATGGTTCCAAGTACCCCTTTGAAGAAAATATCGAGCTGACCCGTCGGGTGGTGGATTATGCACACGAAAGAGGCGTCGTGGTAGAAGCCGAGCTGGGCAAGCTTTCCGGAATTGAAGATGCCGTAAAGGTGGCAGAAGCGGAGGCCAGCTTTACCGTTCCCGAAGAGGCTGCGGAGTTTGTGGAAAGAACCGGTGTGGATTCCCTGGCAGTTGCCGTAGGAACCTCTCACGGTGCCTTCAAGTTTAAAGGTACACCGTATCTGGATTTTGCCAGACTGGACAAGATTCATTCTCTGATTCCGGATACACCGCTGGTTCTTCACGGTGCATCTACGGTAATTCCGTCCTTCGTGGAGGAATGCAACAAGTACGGCGGACATATTCCCGGCGCTCAGGGTGTTCCCGAGGAAATGATTTTAGAAGCTGTAAAGCACGGTGTGTGCAAAGTAAACATCGATACCGATATTCGTCTGGCTATGACGGCGTCTATCCGGAAGTATCTGGTGGAGCATCCGGAAGAATTTGACCCCAGAAAATATCTGGGACCGGCACGCGATGCGGTACAGAGCATGGTTTCTCACAAGATTAAGAACGTGCTGAACGCCAGCGGAACATTATAATCATTTTGTCCAGATTCAGCCTCGGATCGGTTTCCGGCCCGGGGTTTTTTTCATGAGAACGAAGAAAATGCAGAACGAAAACAAAGAACTATTTGAATCCATGGACGTGGGTCGGGCCGTGCTTACCATGTCGGTGCCTATGGTGATCAGTCAGGCTATTACAGTCGTTTATAATGTGGCAGACACATTTTTCGTAGGTCAGCTGAATTCGCCTGAGCAGATTGCAGCGGTTACGGTTTCGCTGCCGCTGTTTGTTTTTCTGACGGCAATTACCAATTTGTTCGGCGTGGGCGGTTCCACTGTAGTTTCCGGTCTGCTGGGAGAGGACAGAAGAGAAGATGCCGGCAGATGCACTGCGTTTTGTCTTTGGACAGCGATTCTGATCGGAGGTCTTTACAGTTTGACTATATTTTTTACAAGGCAGTCTTTGCTTCCCCTGGTGGGTGCCGGTTCGGATATCTATCAGTACGCCTGCGATTATCTGTTCTGGACCATCTGTATCGGGGCGATTCCCACGGTAATCAGTCCTGTGTTGGCAAATTTGATCCGTGCGCAGGGATATTCCAAACAGGCCAGCTTTGGTGTGGCGCTGGGCGGGATTCTGAATATTCTGCTGGACCCTATTTTCATTTTCGTCTTACGTCTGGAAGTAAAAGGTGCAGCCATTGCCACAATGCTGTCCAACGTGTGTGCGGTAATCTATTTTGCGATTTTTATTCGATCCAAAAAGGACGACATGGTTATTCGGTTTCGGCCAAAATACTATACACTGAAAAAAGAAATTTCCCTGCAGGTGTTTTCTGCCGGGCTTCCGAATTTTATGCTTTCCACACTGGCTACTTTCTCCAATTCCGTGCTGAATCCTTTGATGGCGGTGTATTCTACGGAAGCACTGGCAGCTCTTGGCATTGCTAAAAAAATCGATCTTCTGGCCTTTGCCGTGGCGCAGGGCATGTCTCAGGGAACGCTGCCCATTGTCAGTTACAATTATTCTGCGGGAAATAAAAAACGTTTGGATGAAATCATTCGCAAAACAGCTGTTTACGGACTTATTTTTGCCTTCTGCGGTACGCTGCTTCTGTTTTCCGGAAGCGGCGTTCTGGCAAGACTTTTCATAAAAGATGCGGCTACGGCATTCTATGCAAAGACTTTTCTGAGGCACATCTGCTTTACTTGTCCGACTACGACTATTGTTTTGATGGTTATTTCAGTGTTTCAGGGAACCGGAAAGAAGGGGTTTTCTTTGTTCGTTTCTGCACTTCGCAAAGGATTGACGGACATTCCGTTGATTCTGTTCTTGAATAAACTTTATGGAATGATGGGAATTATTTGGGCTATTCCGTTGGCTGATGCGGCAGCCATGCTGGTGGCACTGGCTGTCTTTCTGCCGTATTACCGAAAAAATCTGCAGATCTGAGCCGCAGCGAATGGTCGCTTATCCGGAAATCGGATTGTCTGCAGAAAAGAAAAAAGTATGTTATAATAAAGTGCTATGAGAGAAATTACGATTGGGGCGAATGATGCCGGACAGCGGGCGGACAGATTTTTGAAGAAATATCTTCGGAACGCGCCGCTTTCGGCAGTCTATAAACTGCTGCGAAAAGACGTCAAAGTCAACGGCAGACGGGTAAAAGAAGATTACAGTCTCTGCGAAGGAGATACGCTTCAGCTTTATGTACCCGATGCAGAACTGGATGTCTGGACGGAAAAAAAGGCCGGAATCGTCCGGGCAAAAAAGCAATTTACCATTGTTTTCGAAGATGCCGGCATGATTATTGTCAGCAAGCCCTTCGGTCTTCTGGTTCACGGTGATAAAAACGAAAAGAAGGATACTCTGTCCAACCAGGTGCTTTCCTATCTGATTGACAGCGGGGCGTATTCTCCCAGAGTCGAGAAAAGCTTTACTCCCAGTCCGGTGCATCGGCTGGACCGCAATACCACGGGCATTGTGGTGTTCGGTAAGACCGCAGAAAGTCTGCGGCGCTTGTCTGCCATGTTTCGTGAGGATACGGCGGATGTGCGGAAATTCTATTACACCATCGTGTCGGGCAGTTTGTCTGAACCGCTGCATCTTCGAAACAAGCTGCTGAAGGATGAGCAGCGCAATGTGGGAAGAGTGCTTCCGGTGGATGATGAACGGGGAAAGTATATTGAAACCATCGTAAGACCCGTGGCGGTGTCTCCGGACGAAAAATACAGCCTGGTGGAAGTCGAACTGGTAACCGGAAGAAGTCATCAGATTCGCGCCCATCTGGCCTTTGCCGGCCATCCCCTGGTGGGAGACACAAAGTACGGCGGGAAAGAATTAAAGAGCCTGAAGGGAGAGTGGACATTGGGAAAAACCACTCAGGCACTTCACGCGCACAAGATAATAATTGAAGGAAATGCTTACGAGGCGCCGCTTCCCGGCGCGTGGAAGAGCATGCAGACGGAATTGTTCGGAAGAGAAATACTGAAATGAAACCGGAAGAAATAGAGAAGAATACCGCTGAACCTGAATGCACTGCGGAAGAAACATCGGCAGAAGAGAAAGAAGAAACGAATCCGAAAAGTGAACTGCTGGAATGGGTAAAGGATCTGGGCTTTGCCATGCTGGTGGCGCTGGCTGTTCTGCAGCTGATCATGCCTACCGTGGTAAAACAAACCTCTATGCTGAACACGCTGCAGGAGGGGGATTACGTTTTTGTCAGCAAAAAGGCCTACAAATGGTTCGGCGCTCCGCAGCACGGAGATATCATCGTTTTCCAGAGCAGTCTTCCTTTGGTCGACGGTTCCGGGGATAAAATTCTGGTAAAGAGAATCGTGGCTGTGGGTGGAGATCGCATTGCAATTTCCGGCGGCAAAGTGTATCTGAACGGTTCGGAACTGATAGAAGACTATCTGAAGGACGGAATTACCAGCGGAGAATTGGCGGAAACCGTTATTCCCGAGGGATATCTTTTCTGTATGGGCGATAACCGCCTGGGCTCCACGGACAGCCGTGATTCCAGAGTGGGACTTGTATCAGAAAAGGATGTCATCGGCAAGGTGGTATTCCGTTTATTCCCTTTGAAAAGCATTGGAAGTGTTTATGAATAAAACAGACAGAAAAATTGTAGCGAATAATAAGAGGGCACGTCACGATTTCTTTATCGACGAGGTTTACGAGGCCGGTCTGGTTCTGACCGGAACCGAAATCAAATCCGTCAGAGCCGGGGCGGTGAACCTGAAGGACGCCTATGCCAAAGTTAAGGGCGGCGAGGTTTTTGTGTACAGTATGCATATTAGTCCTTACGATCAGGGAAACCGCTACAATGCGGACCCCATGCGGCCGAAAAAGCTCTTGTTACATAAAAAAGAAATACGTAAACTCCTGGAATATACCACGCAGGATGGACTTACTTTAATTCCGCTGGATATCTATTTGACCAAAGGCAGAGCAAAGCTCTCTTTGGCGGTAGCAAAAGGAAAGAAGCTCTACGATAAGCGGGAGGACATTGCAAAGAAAGACGCGGCCCGGGATATGGACCGCCGGATGAAAAATTAATAATCACTATTCCGTTTTTGGCGGAACAGTGGTAAGATAAGAAAGCTATATCGGCATTTACTTTCGTGGGGGCGTAAAGGTTTCGACGGGGGCAGAGAAGCCGGGTAAGCGAGCCGCAGTCAGCTCATTCTGCGTTAAAAAGGGCCCGTTAAAAAGAAACGATAAAACAAACAACAATTTCGCATTTGCTGCTTAATCAGCACCGCGCGTCGGCCTGTTTTCACCTGCAGGGACAGTAACCGGCGTCGACTATGCAGGAAAACTTCCTTAAAGCTCCCGGTATAAGGAAGGACTAACGGGATAGGATAATCCGCGTCGCGTCGGTGGGCCGCGCTTATCCGAAATATAAACTGCCGTCTGCGCTCGGAGAAAACCTTGTGGATTTGTTTTCGGACGCGGGTTCGATTCCCGCCGCCTTCACCATTTTTATGTTCAGAAAAGAACTGAAAATCATGGATTGCTTATCGAAAAATTGACGAGTAAATAACAGAAAGGAGGGTCCCAAAATGGAAGAGATGGAACTCGAAATGCAGCTGCTGGATATGTTGAAAAATAAACAGTTCAAGCGATTGCGAGAAGCTCTGGATGCGCTGGAACCGGCGGATATTGCGGAAATGATGGAGTCCCTCCTGGACGATGACAATATTACGCTGGAAGACCTGCCGCGTCTTTACAGAGTACTGCCCAAGGATCTGGCAGCGGATACTTTCGTAGAAATGAACCCGGACATGCAGGAAGCCCTGATCAAGTCTCTGACGGATAAAGAGCTTCGGGAAGTCATGGACGATATGTTCGTGGACGATATGGTAGACGTTATCGAAGAAATGCCTGCCAACGTGGTCAGCAGAATGCTCAAGTCCGTGGACGCAGATACCAGAAGAAGCATCAATACCATTCTGGATTATCCGGAGGATTCTGCCGGGTCCATCATGACCATCGAGTATATCGAGTTTGGTCTGGATATGACGGTACGGGATGCTTTCGATAAAATCCGTAAAGAGGGCGAGGAAAAAGAAACCATCGATCTTTGCTACGTTACGGATAAAAAGAAGCTGGTAGGCGTAGTTTCCGTAAGAGATCTGCTTTTGAATCCCTATGAAGCCCGCATCGGCGACATCATGGAAGAGGACGTTACCTTCGTAACCACCACCGACGATAAGGAAATCGTAGCCAATGCACTGTCTAAATACGACTATACCGCGATTCCGGTAGTGGATAAAGAAAACCGTCTGGTGGGTATCGTTACCGTCGACGACGCTATCGACGTTTTAACGGAAGAAGCTACGGAAGATATCGAAAAGATGGCTGCTATTACGCCGTCGGAGCATCCTTATCTTCGTTCCTCCGTGTGGGAAATCTGGAAGCAGAGGATTCCCTGGCTGATGCTTTTGATGATCTCCGCTACCTTTACCGGAATGATCATTACCAAATTCGAGAATGCACTGGCTGCGCAGGTGGCCTTGACTGCGTTTATCCCCATGCTGATGGATACCGGCGGAAATACCGGATCTCAGGCCTCGGTTACCATTATCCGCGGTATTTCTCTGGGCGATATCGAATTTTCGGACGTATTTGATGTAATCTGGAAGGAATTCCGGGTGTCCATCCTCTGCGGTATTTCGCTGGGTGTGGTGGCGCTGGGAAAGATCATGCTGGTGGATCATCTGATTATGGGCAACAGCGATGTAACCCTTATGGTGGCGCTGGTGGTGTCTGTTTCGTTGGTGTTTACCATCATTATCGCGAAATTTGTGGGCTGCACGCTGCCTCTGTTTGCGAAAAAGCTGGGATTTGACCCTGCGGTAATGGCTTCTCCTTTCATTACCACCATCGTGGATGCGTTATCTCTTTTAATTTATATGAATATCGCATCACTTTTGTTAAATTTATGATTCACTTTTCGTAAAATTGTGATATAATATTTTGGTGTTTCGGGGTGTGGCGCAGTTTGGTAGCGCGTTTGACTGGGGGTCAAAAGGCCGCTGGTTCAAGTCCAGTCACTCCGACCAATTTAAACTCCTGATTATTGATTATTCAATTATTGGGAGTTTTTTTATACCATAAAGGGATGAAGAAGGGCCATCTGTTGAAATTCGATATCGTTGACTTTTTCATTAATTTATTTTTCAGTCCTGTTGAAACAATAAAAGCTTTAAAAGAACTTATTCAGGCGCGCAGCGGGAATACCGCGGCAATGATCAGCCTCGGCAAAAGATTCCAGGGTATTATGGATGGTGTGACCGTGGATTCGGGAGTAGCAGTAGAATGGTATAGATTGTAGAATCCTGGTCGCAGGATGAAGAATTCATCAAACTTGGGAAGGATCTTTCGAAATATGCCGGAAGCGAGGCGTCTGCATTTTATTATTTGAAAAATATGTACTATGCTGATTCTGAAAGCGAACAAGAGAATTTGGCTGAACTGGAATACGAGATAAAGAGTCTTAGGGTGGAAGACTGAAGGAACAAATGAGGTGTCCGGTTTTAGGATACAGAAAGCATTAAGTGGAATGTATGGATGCCGGCCTGTGTGGAAATCTTGGATTATCAGGACATCCTTGCAGTTACTGTAGGAGTATTTTATTGTAGTCAAACATCCGTTCAATATGATATTATTTTATAAGAATTACTGCATTTGCAGTGTTTCGGAAGTTGCAGTTCAGGTAGTAGGTTTATTACAATGAAAAAAAGAGTATTCAGTATTCTTCTTTGCATGGTAATGCTTCTGACAGTGAATCCTTCGGGAATATTCGCCGGAACAACCGGTCCTGCGGATCCGGCAGCGGTTAGAGACATTCTATCTGCAAAGGGAATCACAATTGATGACACGGCATATTCTCTGGTATGTCTTTCTGCGGAATCTCTGGTTTCGGAGGTTTTGAAAACACAGGATTTTTACAAAGAAGAGATGGAGGACTTTGTTCATAATATTTCCATCCCAATTGCCGTCTGGATTGACGGAGAACCTGCCGGCGGTGATTATTATCTGATATCATCGGATGGCAGTACTGTAGAAACAAAACAATTCAAGTACGACATCAACCGTTATTACAAAATGGCCGATACTAACGGTAATGGCAATGTGATAGCATTTGTCATTCCAAAGAATGCCGCATATCTAATGGTTCCTTTCCATAATGCAGAACCGTATGACTTCTACGAAGACGGGGTAACCCCAATGGAATACTGCATGTTCAACGGTTCTTCTTCGACGCCGGAAGCTGCTTCCGGATATCGGGGGGTTGCGGATTCCGGAGATTTGAGTTTTCATTTCGATTTTGTCTGGGATGCCGGACAAACCATTATTAAAATTGAACCTTTCGTGGTAAATGTGCCGGAACGCTTTGTCGATATGACAAGCTATGCAAAAGAAGGCACGCTGAATGTATCCTATTATATAGAACTTCGGGATCCGGATACCGGAGAGATTACACCGCTTCCCAAGCGCTGGTATCATAACATCGGTTGTTATTCCATTGAACCGAAGGCTAACCTGGAAATGCCGGAGGACGGGGTTCTTACGATGCAGTCGGAAGAGTGGGTGGAGGGAATTTCCCCTGCCGGCTACAAGACGTATTATGGGGCCACCGGAGAAATAGATTTATATATTCCCTACGGCTATGAGTTCCGCATTACGGTGCTGGATTCCAATATCTATCAGAATGGGGAGGCTCTGTACGGAGATTCTCTATATTATTCCTGGCGCGGTGAACCGACCGGGGACGGATTTTATCGCATTACAGAACCTTATTATTCCAGATTTCAGGGATGGGTTCAGGTTCTGTTTGCACCCCTTACGGAAGAAATTAAAGTAGAAAAAACCGTTGTCGGGGATGATGGCGGTGCATCTTATACCTTCCTTGCAGAAAGAACGGTTTATGAGCAGAACGAAGGTTATTTTACCTATGTCCCCGAGAAGCAGAATTATTCTATCCCGCTTCGCAACTATCTGTATCGACTGTTTGATTCCGCTACCGATACGGAAATTGATGCAGACGCGGAACACAGAACCGACGAAAACGGCAACTTTGAACTGACGGGCGGTCAATATGCTCTGTTTAAGACCTATTCACTTCCCGAAGACATTATGTCCTACGAAGATGACGGTGCCAACATGCTCTTTTTGGATGAGTACGAACGCTGGACCGATACAGAGAAAATAAGGGACGTATATGCTTTTGAGGAAGTTTCTTCAGGCGATTATGTTACCACACTGGAGCATTATAAAAACGGAACGAAGACCGTTGTTGACGGGACCCGTGCAGATGAGGTTTACGGAACCGAAGCGTTGAATTTTATCAATACGATTACCACTCTGCCGGAATACGGTGTAAGCTATGAATTCGTATCCGGAACGACCGGGTATGAGCTACCCGAAGATATCCTGGCACTGCTTCCGCCGAATGAAAGCGGAATTGAGGATGGTACCACGGTAAATCCGGCAGCCGTTGCGCAGACAGAATACACAGATACTGTCAATCACGGAAGCTGGAAATTTATCGGCTGGGATGCGGAAGAAAAGACCGTCAACGGAGCAGACCTGCAATTTGTGGGAACCTGGGTATTCACTCCG
>JAZUKP010000123.1:0-8711 GCA_045643345.1 Anaerovoracaceae bacterium
ATGGGAAGACCGGTAAGTCCGGCATAATTTTCGTCTATTCCGCATTCCGCTAAAGCTTTTTCCCAGCCGGCGCGGTTGAAATGCTCCGTCCAAGAGTCAAATTTGCACCCGTACGCGTGGGCTTTTCTGAGAACTTCGCAAAGCTCTCTGCCGCCCCGGGCAAAAATAGCCTCCAGTGCAGAGGTGTAGCTGCCGTGATAGTGCAGCGAGACTCCCTTGATTTTTGAAATCCGTTCTTTCAGATAACGGTGCTTTCTTTCAAATTCCTCCGGGCTGTCCTGGGCGCACCATTGGAAAGGCGTAAAAGGCTTCGGAACAAAGTTGGATACGCTGAGGTTGACAGCAAAGCGCCCCCTCCGGTTGCCATTCTTTTCGTAGGCAATGTCCATGATTTTCTGCGCCAGCTCCGCAATGCCGTCCAGATCTTCATCGGTTTCCGTGGGAAGACCGATCATAAAGTACAGTTTTACGCTGTTCCAGCCGTGGTCGATTGCCTGGCCGATGGCTCGGAAAAGGTCTTCTTCCGTGACGTTCTTATTGATGACGTTGCGCAGACGCTGGGTGCCCGCTTCGCAGGCAAAGGTCAGACCGGTCTTCTTTACGCCTTGAATGTCTTCCAGCATTTCAAAGGCGAAATTATCCAGACGCAGCGACGGCAGCGAAACACTGATTTTCCGCGGCCGGCAGTATTCCATGGTACCCTTGACCAGCTCCTGGATCCGGCTGTAATCGGAACTGGAAAGAGACAGCAGCGACAGCTCGGAATGTCCGGAATTCTGCAGCTGTTTTTTTGCGATTTCCAGGTTGTTTTCCAGGCTTCTTTCCCGCACCGGACGGTAGAGCATGCCTGCCTGACAGAATCTGCAGCCCCGGGTACAACCCCGGAAAAGCTCGATAACGGCCCTGTCATGCACGACTTCTATGAGAGGCACAATGTTGCAGGTGGGATAGTCCACCGTGTTTAAATCGTCTAAAAAGGCCCTGGTAACGGTCTTCGTGAGGCCGGGAATATATACTCCCGGAATCTCCGCAAGATACGGCAGAATCTGGGACTTTGACAGGCCCTTCTTCTTGTACTGCGCATAGGTATTGCAGAGCTGGACCAGCTGTTCTTCTCCGTCCCCCAGCATGATTAAATCGAAGAATTCAATCAGAGGCTCCGGATTGAAGGCGCAGGGGCCTCCGGCCACGATCAGCGGGTCTTTCTCAGTGCGGTCTGCGGAATTCAAGGGAATGCCGGAAAGCTCCAGCATGTTCAGAATATTGGTGTAGGAAAGCTCGTACTGCAGGGTAAAACCTACGATATCACAGTCTTTTACCGGCGTTTTGGATTCCAGGGTGTAAAGCGGCAATTCCTCTTTTCGCATCAGTTCTTCCATGTCCGATTCCGGGGCGAAGACCCTTTCAAAATAAGTGGAAGAAGATTTGTTTACCAGGTGATAAAGCAGGGCAAGGCCCATAGAGGACATTCCGATTTCGTAAGTGTCCGGAAAACAAAAAGCAAAGCGAATATCAAATTCGCCCGGCTTTTTGTCTATCATATAAGGTTCTCCGCCGATGTAGCGGGCGGGTTTGGTGACTTTTGTCAAAAGTCCGTCCAGTTTTTCCTGAATGTTATTCATCAACATATTCCATTTCGTAGTCAAAAATGCGGATAATGTCTCCGTCTTCCAGGCCCATTTCCTTCATTTTCTCGATGGCGCCCTTCCCTTCGATGTACTTGTAAAGATAACGCAGGGAACCCATATCGTTGAAATTTGTGGAATCGAAAATCTTGCGCAGCTGTTTTCCGGTAACCGTGAATTTTGCGCCGTCAAACACCACTTTAACTTCTCTGTAATCCGGATCATCCTCCGGGTTGGAAGCTTCGTATACCACGATTTCTTCTTCCTGCAGAGTGGCTTCGGTTTCTTTCAGCAGCTTGTACGCTGCCGCCAGTATTTCGTCCACGCCGATATGAATGGGGGCGGACATGGTGTACAGTGTATAGCCTTTTTCCTCGATGTAGTTCCGGAATCGTTCAATCTGCTCGTCTTCCGCCAGATCGATTTTATTGGCGACCACCAGCATGGGTTTTTGAGAAAGCTTTTCGCTGTAGTTCTTCAGTTCCGCGTTGATTTTTTCGAAATCTTCGATGGGATCTCTTCCCTCGGAACCGGAGACGTCTACGATGTGGATCAGAATCTTGGTTCTTTCGATGTGTTTTAAGAAATCCAGACCCAGACCCAGGCCTTCGGACGCACCTTCAATCAGTCCCGGAATATCCGCCATTACGAAGGTATCGCCGTAAAGGGATACCACACCCAGATTGGGTGTAATAGTAGTGAAATGATAATCCGCAATCTTCGGGTTGGCACCGGTACTGACGGAAAGCAGTGTGGATTTTCCCACGTTGGGAAATCCCACCAGGCCTACGTCGGCGATGAGTTTCAGCTCCAGCTCTACGGTGCGTTCCACTGCGGCGCCTCCGGCTTCTGCAAAGTTAGGTGCCTGACGCACGGAGTTTTTGAAGAAAACGTTTCCTTTTCCGCCCTTTCCGCCTTTTGCGGCCACAAAGGTCTGGCCGTTTTCCTTCAGATCTGCCATTACCAGGCCGGTGGCCAGATCTCTTACGATGGTACCCACCGGAACTTTGATTTCCAGGTCTTTTCCGTCGCTGCCGTACTGCTGCTTTTTCCGTCCGTCCTGACCGTCTTCCGCCTCGTATTTCTTTTTATAGCGGAAATCCATCAGGGTGCGGAGATTTGCATCGGCGCGCAGTATAATGCTGCCGCCCTTTCCTCCGTTGCCGCCGTCCGGTCCGCCCTGGGGAATAAATGGCTCCCTGCGGAAAGATACGGAACCGTTGCCGCCCTTTCCGGATTTTATTGTAATTGTGGCTTTATCTACAAACATACTCATATTATATCATAAAAGAAGACCCCTAAGTAACTTAGGGGTCTTAAGGTTTTTAAGCTTCTTCCGGATATACACTAACCTGCTTGCGGGTCTTGTCTTTTCTTTCGAACTTAACAACACCGTCTACTTTTGCAAAGAGTGTATCATCTCCGCCGATACCTACATTGTTGCCCGGGTGGTATTTTGTACCTCTCTGACGAACAAGAATAGATCCTGCGCTTACAAACTGTCCATCAGCTTTCTTTAAGCCGAGTCGTTTCGATTCGCTCTCGCGGCCGTTCTTGGAACTTCCGACACCTTTCTTACTTGCCATTCCTTTTACCTCCCCGAATTATTCTTCTTCAGCTGCAAAGGAAACTGTCTTGATCTGAAGCTTTGTGTAAGGCTGACGGTGTCCCTGCTTTTTTCTGTAGTCTTTCTTAGCCTTGTACTTGTAGATGATGACTTTCTTTGCTTTGCCATGTTCAAGTACTTCTGCTACGACGCTTGCTCCTGCTACATAAGGAGTTCCTACCTGTAATGTTTCGCCTTCACCAATGGTGACTACTTCATTGATGGTAAGTGTTGCGCCAACTTCTGCTTCCAGCTTTTCTACCGTAATGATGTCGCCTTCTGCAACACGGTACTGCTTTCCGCCTGATACGATTACTGCGTTCATTGATTTACCTCCACTATCCGACTCGCCATCGAGGGTGGCTTTTTAAGCACTTGAAAAGAACCCGTTCAGAGCGGTAACAGCAGTAATTTACCATAAGAAACGCCCGATGTCAAACATTTCTTTGCATCGGGCGAAAACTTTTTATTTATCCGATGATGACACCGTCTTCGTCGACTTCAAATTCTTCTTCCGGCTCTTCTTCGGTCTTCTTTGCAATATACTTTTCCTTGATTTCGGCTTCCAGTTTGTTGATCAGTTCCGGATTCTCCTTCAGGTAATTCTTTACGTTTTCTCTGCCCTGTCCGATGCGGTTGCCCTGGTAGGAATACCAAGCGCCGGATTTATCGATTAAACCGGCTTCCACGGCGCAGTCCAGCACGTCGCCGGGACGGGAAATGCCTTCTCCGTACATGATATCGAATTCGGTCATCTTGAACGGCGGCGCAACCTTATTCTTTACCACCTTAACTCTGGTACGGTTGCCGATTACGTTGTCTCCCTGTTTTATGGATTCGATTCTGCGAACGTCCAGACGAATGGAGGAATAGAACTTTAAAGCACGGCCGCCGGTGGTGGTTTCCGGATTTCCGAACATGACGCCGATTTTTTCTCTCAGCTGATTGATAAAGATAATCATGGTGTTGGTTTTATTGGCCACACCGGTAATCTTCCGCAGGGCCTGAGACATCAGTCTTGCCTGCTGGCCTACGTGAGAATCCCCCATGTCCCCTTCGATTTCCGCCTTGGGAACCAGTGCGGCTACGGAGTCGATGACCACTACGGAAATGGCGCCGGAACGTACCAGCATTTCACAGATTTCCAACGCATCCTCTCCGGTATCCGGCTGAGAAACCAGAAGTTCATTGATGTCTACGCCCAGAGCCTTTGCATAAACCGGATCCAAGGCGTGCTCTGCATCGATGAATGCAGCCTTTCCGCCCTCTTTTTGTGCTTCTGCGATTACATGCAGCGCCAAGGTGGTTTTACCGGAAGATTCCGGTCCGTAGATTTCCACGATTCTTCCTTTGGGAAGACCGCCGATACCGCAGGCAATATCCAGGCTTACGGAGCCGGTGGAAATGGCTTCTATATCCAATCTGGCGCTGTCATCGCCCAGAACCATAACGGAACCTTTGCCGAAGCGTTTGTCGATTTGGGCCAGTGCAGCTTCCAGCGCTTTATCTTTCTCTGTCTTTTGCGTGTCGTTTTTCATAATTTCCTCCGAATAAGAACATTTGTTCTAATCATATAATACCCTATATTCGAACAACGGTCAAGCAGAAATATTTTACCATATTTTACCAAATTGTCAACCTTTTATTTTACCGAGTCCGCAATGATGCGCAGCATGGTGTTGCAGGCATCCTTGCGAATGGAATCCCGGCTTCTGCAGGAGGATTTGATCTCCAATACGCTGGTTTGTCCCGCAAAATAAAAGCCTACGTAATACAGGCCGACCTGTTTTCCTTCCGCAGGATTCGGCCCGGCGTTTCCGGTAACGGCGATGCACACATCGCAGCCGCTGTAAATCCGAAGTCCTTCCACCATTTCCCTGGCGGTTTCCGCGGAAATAGCGCCGAAGGCTTCCAGGGTTTCCGGATCCACATCCAGTTCCGACATTTTGGCTTCGTTGGAATAGGTCACCAGGCCACGGTCAAAAACGGCGGAACTTCCGGGAACATCCGTGATGATTTTTGCCATCATGCCGCCGGTCATGGATTCCGCAGTGCTGATGGTATACTGTTTTTCCTTCAGAAGATCTACTACCTGCAGCAGAAGCTCTTTATTTATGGTCATCCTTTTAAGACCTCCAGATTTTTCGCGATATAATTATATCCGGAAAGCACCGTCATGATCATGGACAGGTCCAGAACCACACGGCCGGCAAGAAGAATTTTTTCTCCAGCCACCAGACCCAGCATCATAACGGGAACCGCAACCATCTGCAGCACGGTTTTGATTTTTCCGAACATATCCGCGGCAATGACTTTGCCCTTTTCCGCGGCCAGCATGCGGATGCCTGCCACTGCAAATTCCCGGAAAAGAACAATAATCAGGGCCCAGTCGGTCATATATCCGCCGGACACAAAGAGACAGAAGGCGGAATAGTTCAGAATTTTGTCTGCCAGCGGGTCCATAAATTTGCCGAAATTACTGACCAGATTGTATTTTCTGGCGATTTTTCCGTCCAGCATATCTGTAAGAGAAGCCAGAACAAATATGGCCAGGGCAGCAATCATTTTGTCTGCATAATAGGCCCAGATAAAGAACGGTACCGCGATAATTCTTGCGATAGTCAGTATGTTGGGAACGTTTTTATTCATCTTCATTTACCAATACCCCGCTTAAATCATAATCAAACGCATCTTGAATCATAACCTGAACAAAATCGCCGCATTTCAGCGGTTTCGGGCTTTTGAACAGCACCGCATTATCGATCTCCGGCGCGTCCATCGCGGTGCGGCCGATGTAGACATCCTCCGTATCCTGTTCTTCCACCAGGACCTGCAGTGTTTTTCCGATGAAACCTTCGTTGTGTGCCAGAGAAATGCCGCGCTGAAGTTCCATGATTTTATCTCTTCTGCGTTCTTTTGCGTCTTGTTTCACCTGATGCTCCATGCGGGCTGCTGCAGTTCCCTCTTCTTTGGAATATGCAAACACGCCCAGCCTGTCGAACTGCATTTCTTCCACAAATTCGTACAGTTCTTTAAAGTCCTGTTTATTCTCTCCCGGAAAACCGGTAATCAGAGTGGTCCGGATGGTAATACCCGGAATTTGTTTACGTAATTTGTTTACGGTTGACTTTATGGAAGCTTTGGTAGACTTCCGGTTCATGGCCTTCAGGAGCTTGTCGCTGCAGTGCTGAATCGGAATATCGATGTATTTGCAGATTTTCGGCTCGTTTTGAATGCACTCAATCAGTTCGTCTGTAATTTCATCTTCGTAACAGTACATCAGCCGGATCCACTGAATGCCCTCTACACCGCAGAGTTTGTGCAGCAGTGCGGGCAGCGCATTGGGCTGCTGCAGATCTTTGCCGTAGCCGGTTACGTCCTGGGCGATAACCACCAGTTCTCTGCAGCCGGCATCCGCCAGCATTTTTGCTTCCCGCAGAATGGCATCTTCGCTTCTGCTGCGGTATCTGCCCCGCATCAGAGGAATGGCGCAATAACTGCAGATGTTGCTGCATCCTTCCGCAATTTTGATGCAGGCGGTATATTCCCCCGAAATTTTTCTGGGAAGCTCTGCAAATTCTTTGCGGCAGCCTTCGGTAAGCATTCGTGCGGAGAAATCTCTGGCCGCCAGATTCCGCAGCTTTTCGTAGTCATCCACTCCGAGAAAGGCGTCTGCTTCGGGAATTTCTTCGGCCAGTTCTTTGGCATATCTTTGGGACAGACAGCCGGAAATAATCAGTATTTGCTTATCGGTTTTCAGAGAAACCAAATCGAAGATGCTTTCGATAGACTGCTGCTTTGCGTCCAGAATAAAACCGCAGGTATTCACCAGAAGCAGGTCGGCATCCTCCGGGTTTTCCGTCTGGGTATAGCCGCATTCTTCCAGAATTCCCATAGCGCATTGAGAGTCTACGGTATTTTTTTCACAGCCTAATGTTTTAATATAAACCTTGTTCATTTATTATTCTCCGGAAAGCTCGGCGGTTCTTGCTTCGTACTCGTCGAATTCTTCCTGTGTCATCAGTACTTTTCTGGGGCGGGCACCGTCTGCCGGTCCCACCATGCCCCGCTCTTCCATCATATCTACCAGTCTGGCAGCACGGTTGTAACCGATGCGGAAACGTCTCTGCAGCATGGAAACACTGCACTGATCCGCCTTGATTACCGTTTCCAGGGCGTCCATAAAGAGCTCGTCGCCTTCTTCGTCGCCGCAGGCCGCTGCATTGGCGCCGGCTTTATCCATGGCATTGATTATTTCTTCGTTGAATTCTCCGGACGCAGCCTGCTCCTTTACAAAATCGATAACCGCTTTCATTTCGCTTTCGGAAATGTATGTTCCCTGGACTCGCAGCGGTTTGGACAGGCTTTGCGGACTGTAAAGCATATCGCCTCTTCCCAGCAGGTTTTCCGCGCCGGTCATATCCAGAATGACCCTGGAATCGATGGAAGAAGAAACGGACAGTGCAATCTTGGAGGGGATATTCGCTTTTATTACGCCGGTAATTACGTCGGTAGACGGTCTTTGTGTGGCGATTACCAGATGCATCCCGGCAGCTCTTGCTTTTTGTGCCAGGCGGCAGATGGAATCTTCCACCTGGTTCTGGGCCGCCATCATTAAATCAGCCAGCTCGTCGATTACGATAATTACCTCCGGCAGGGCCAGATCGGCTTCGCCTTTGAATTTTACGCTTTCGTTATAGCCCTCCAGATCTTTGACGCCTTCTTCCGCAAAGCGGTTGTAGCGGTTGTTCATTTCGTTCACCGCCCAGTTGAGGGCGACGGCGGCCTTGCTGGGTTCTGTGACCACCGGAATCATCAGATGCGGAATACCGTTGAACGGTGTCAGCTCTACGATCTTCGGGTCGATCAGAATCAGCTTTACTTCGTTGGGCTTTGCGTGATAAAGCAGAGAAATCAGCATGGAGTCGATGCATACGCTCTTGCCGGAGCCGGTGGTACCGGCAATTAAAAGGTGCGGCATTTCGTGCAGATCGCACACGATGTTTTCTCCGGCAATGCTCTTGCCCAGCGTTACGGCGATTTTGGATTTGTGCTGCTTGAATTCTTTGGAGTCCACCAGCTCCCGCAGAGTTACGGTCTGGATGGCTTCGTTGGAAACTTCAATTCCTACGGCTGCTTTGCCGGGAATGGGAGCTTCGATTCGTATGCTCTTTGCCCGCAGTCTCAGGGCAATATCATCGTGCAGTCTGGTGATTTTGGATACCTGAACGCCGGGGGCGGGCTGCACCTCAAAACGGGTAACCGCCGGCCCTTTGGTAACGTTCAGAACCGTTGCCGATACGCCGAAGCTGTGCAGGGTATCCTCCAGGATATTGGCCTGGTCGCTCATATCCGGCCCTTTAGAGGAGCCTCTGGGGTTTCCTCCCTTCTTCAACAGATCCATGGGCGGGAATTTATAAACGTTGTTTTTTGCCCCCACGGAAGCGTTTTCCGCAGCAGCGGCGGTTTTTGCGATCTCT
>JAZUKP010000124.1:0-15640 GCA_045643345.1 Anaerovoracaceae bacterium
ATGCTGCGTCCGGTCCGTCTTCCCTTGCAAAAAAATGCGGAAAAGATATAATATAGGGCGGACAAAAGATATGAAGACTTATTACCTGAAAAATGAAGAAGACACCCGGCGCTTCGGGGAGGAGTTTGCACAGACGCTGCAGCCCGGAAGCGTAGTTGCGCTCATCGGTCCCCTGGGTGCGGGCAAGACGACCCTGGCAAAATCCGTTGCGAGGGGTCTTGGCGTGACCGAAACCATTACCAGTCCCACTTTTACCATCGTCCAGGAATACGAAACCGGCCGGCTGCCCCTGTACCATTTCGACGTGTACCGGGTGTACGACCCGGACGAGCTCTTTGAAATGGGCTTTGAAGAATACCTGCGGGGAAACGGTGTCTGCCTGATCGAATGGGCGGACCTGATCGAGGACGTGCTCCCCGAGGAGCGGGTCACCTTAAAGCTGGACTACGGAGAAGAAGAGGGAGAGAGGATCATCGAAGTATGCTGATACTTGCCATAGAAACCACCGGCAGCATTTCCTCCGTGGCTTTAAACAACGGGGAATGCATTACCGAAATTAAAAATACAGACAGTTACAGTCATCTGCAGCAGCTGGTACCCATGGTAAAGCAGCTGATGGACGAGGAAGGCGCGGACCCGCAGAATCTGGATGCGGTGGCGGTTTCCATGGGTCCCGGTTCCTTTACCGGCATCCGCATCGGCATGGCCACGGCCAAGGGGCTGGCCCAGATCTGGAACAAGCCCATCGTGGAAGTACCCACGCTGGCGGATTTTGCCTTCCGGGACTACGACTGGGAGGAAGAAGGAAAGAATCTGCTGTACTGCCCGGTGCTGGACGCCAAAATGCATCAGGTGTATGCGGCGGCCTATGCGAAGAACTGCAAAGAGCCTGTGGTGCCCGGCGGCGCCTACGGCATTGACGAATACCTGCAGAAGCTGGACGCAGCCTTTGCGGGCTACGACGCGGCGGTGTTCTTCGGAGACGGTGTAAAGGTTTATAAAGAGGCCCTGGAAAACTACGGTCTGGAATGTGCCTTTGCTCCGGAAGAGGACAGCTGCCAGACAGCCTTCGGCATTGCCCGCCTGGGTGCGGAACTGTTCGCCGAAGGAAAAATCAAGAGCTGCTTCGACGCCCAGCCGGAATATTACCGGCTGCCGGAAGCGGAGCGCAAGTTAAAGGAAAAGCAGAGCGCGGCTAAGGCGTCTCAGCCGGAGGAAAAATAAAATGCAGATCAGGCCGGCGGAAATCAGTGATTTGCCGCGGATTTTGGAAATAGAACGGGCAAGCTTCCCGGAAGATCCCTGGACGGAGGATATGTTTGCGGAGGAGCTGTGCAATTCATTAAAATATTTTATTGCAGCAGAGCAAAACGGACAGGTGATGGGCTTTGCGGACACCTTTTTGATGGACGGAATCTGTGCGGAGGTGTTTGACATTGCGGTAGACCCGCAGGCCCGGCGGCAGGGCATCGGAAAAGCCATGCTGGAGAATATTATCGATAAGACTGCGGAAAGCAATGTGGATCGGCTGCAGCTGGAGGTGCGGGCAGGCAATACGCCGGCCATCGAGCTGTATAAATCTCTGGGTTTTGAGGCGTCCGGTTATCGGGAAAATTACTACAAAGAAGGCGAAGATGCCATTCTGATGGATTTGATACTATGAAAGACGGAAAAATTCTAACTATGGGAATCGAAAGTTCCTGCGATGAAACCGCCATTGCGGTGCTGGCCGACGGCTGCCAGGTGCTTTCCAACGTGATTTCTTCTCAAATCGCCATTCACACGGTGTATGGCGGTGTAGTGCCGGAAATTGCTTCCCGTCACCATTTAAACAATATCCCCTTCGTGTTTCAGCAGGCGCTGGATGAAGCAGGCGTAACCCTGGAGGAAATTGACGAAATCGGTGTTACCGCAGGCCCGGGTCTTCCCGGCGCGGTGCTTATGGGTGCGGCCTATGCCAAGGCGGTGGCTTATGCTTCCGGCAAGCCGCTGGTTGGCGTGCACCACATTCAGGGGCACATTATGGCCAACCTGATCGAGCATCCGGAAATCAAACCGCCGTTCCTTTCTCTGGTGGTTTCCGGGGGACACACCCACATTATTCAGGTGAAGGACTACAACAGCTTTGAGATTCTGGGCTGCACCCGGGATGACGCCGTGGGCGAGGCATACGATAAGGTGGCAAGGGTCATCGGGCTGGGCTATCCCGGCGGACCGAAGGTGGACGCTCTGGCCAAGGAAGGAAACCCCGCGGCTATTGAATTCAAGCGGGTTTACCTGGAAAAAGGAAGTCTGGATTTCTCCTTCAGCGGTATTAAAACCGCAGTGGTAAATTATATGCATCACGCGCAGCAGAAGGGGCTGGAGGTAAATCCGGCCGATGTGGCGGCATCCTTCCAGGAGGCCGTGGTGGATGTAATCGTGGACAAAACCATGATGGCGCTGGACCGCACCGATGCCCCGTATCTGGTGCTGGCGGGCGGCGTGGCCTGCAACAGCCGCATCCGGGCAAGACTGACGGAAGCTTTGGAAAAACGGGGCAAGAAGCTCTACGTGCCCTCTCCGATTTTCTGCACGGATAACGGTGCTATGATTGCCGCGGCAGCATACCGGAAAGCGCGGGCAGGGCAGTTCGCCACCCTGCATCTGGATGTCTTTCCCGGCCTGAACATCGAAAGTCAGCTGTATAAAATGGAAGAATAGAAAAACTCCCGCCGCGGCGGGAGTTTTAGATTGCGTTTTGACTTTATTTTATTTGTTCTCTTCGACGTATTTTACGATATTTCCGACCACGCGGAATTCCTCTGTCTGCTCGTCCGGAATCTCGATTCCGAATTCTTCCTCCACCTGAGAAAGAACTTCCACCGCATCCAGACTGTCGGCGTCCAGATCCTTCATAATATCTGTTTCCATTGTAATCTCAGAGGCATCAATATCAAGCTGCTCTGCAATCATTTCGCATATTTTCTCAAATACCATCGTAACCTCCTTAAAAATATGCTTCATTATACATAAAAAACC
Organism: Anaerovoracaceae bacterium; assembly: GCA_045643345.1. GTDB lineage: Bacteria > Bacillota > Clostridia > Peptostreptococcales > Anaerovoracaceae > RUG13409. The sequence continues at coordinate 3,022 of JAZUKP010000124.1, forward strand.
GTGTCAAAGCAATTATTATTCCGCAGATTTTACGAAAGCTCCACATTCTTCTCCCGGGCTGCCGGGAGTTTTACGGTAAAGGTGCAGCCTTCGCCGGGGCGATTGTCGATAAGAAGGCTTCCGCCGTGTTCCTTTACGATTTGGTTGACAATGGGAAGTCCCAGACCGGTTCCTTCGCTGGGCGCTTTTGTCGTAAAGAACGGCTCAAAGATATGATCGATTGCATCCTCCGGAATTCCGCCCGCCGTATCCTCCGTGCGGAAATACACGGTATCATCATCGCACCAGGTGGAAAGGTAGATGTCTCCGGGCCGGTCTTCCATGGCCTGGAAAGAATTCAGGATCAGATTCAGCAGCACCTGGACAATCTGCACCTCGTTTGCCATCAAACAGGGCTGGCTGCAGCGGAAGTCGCTGTGAATTGCAGTGTTTTTGGGGGTTGCCGTTTTTGCGATGCTGAGAGTTCTTTTTGCCAGTTCATTCGGAACCAGCAGTTTGTAGGATGCGCCGGTATTTTTCCGCGACAGCGAGGATAGCCGCTCGATTACTTCCTTCGCTTTCGATGCGGAGGTATATATTTCAAACAGCTCGTCCATATTTTCGGAATCCTCCGGCGTCTTCTGAATCAGCATCATACTGTATCCCATAATGGGAGTCAGCAGATTGTTGAATTCGTGGGCGATGCTGCTGGTCATGGTACCGATGGTTTCCAGCCGCTGAATATGCTCCAGCTCCCGGCTTTTGTCCAGAAGCATCTGCATTTCCCGGTTCTGGTTCTCCAGTTCGCTCATCAGAGACTGTTTTTTTGCATTTTCCGTGCTGGATTTCAGGAATAGAAATGCCATCACGCCGAATCCCAGAGAAATAAGGCCAAGTCCCATCAGAAGATTTCCGTAGGTCTGCAGAATCAGCTTCCGGATTTTGCTTCCGTCTTTTGCGATTCCCACGGCAAAATACTGATTATCGCTTTTAGCGGAGGAGATTGCTGCCATCAAATTGTGGATTTCCTTGCTGCCATCGTTGTTTTTGAACAGATAAGAATCCGTTGCGATGCTTTTGTTTTTTTCCGCCTGAACCAGAAGGCTGTAGCCGTCGTTTCTTTTCAAAGCGTCTTCTTCGGTGAAATGCGTGTAGGTCGGCTGGGTAACGTCATTCTGCAGAAATACGTCGGCGTTGTGGTCGTAAAGCACCAGCCAGTATTCCTCTGTCAGCGTGTCGCTGGCAAGCAGGGAATAGAAGGCGTTCAGTTCTATCATAAAGGTCAGGGCTGCCCGGCCGTCCTTTGCAGATACGGAAGAAGCAAGGTAATAAATGTCATCCGTGGTTTTGCAGATGCACAGTCCGTCTGAATCAAATCCGTCGGGAAATACATAATAGTTTTTTTCTTTGTTGTCCGATGAATAGAGAATTACCGTTCCCTCGGAAATGATGACCGGCGTGTACAGTGGGTAAAAATTGTTCTTCAGATTGCTTACTGCATTTTTCAGTCCGGTGCTGCTGCCGGTGAGATAGTATTCATCCAGTCCTTCGTTGAATGCAGCACTGGCGGCGGTGTTGGTAAGGTCTGTCCGTATGTGCTGAATAATTCGGCTGATATTGAAGTCGATATTGCTCGCCATATCCAGAAGCTGTGCGCTGTCTTCGTATTCCAGCGCATCCCTGGAATTTCCGAAGGACAGAACGGAAATAATGATTCCGACGATAACCAGGGCGGCGACAAAGGGTAAAAATCGTTTCTCTTTAAATTTATTAAGCATATTGTTCTATCCCTTGAAATAAGATAAGAAGTATAATACTGTTATAACAAGTATAACATAGGAAACCGCTCTTTTATTCAGGATATTATGACAGACAAGATATTAATTGTAGATGATGACCCTTCTATTCTCCGGATGCTTTGCAAGGTGGCGGAGAGCATAGGCTTTGGCTGCGATGCTTCCGATAACGGAATGGATGCATTGAATAAGCTTTCTTTTCAGAAGTATGAGCTGATGCTTTTGGATATCAATATGAGCGATGTGGACGGTTTTACCATCATCAAGAAATTAAGAAGCTCCGGCAATAAGATCCCGATTATTATTGTGAGCGGAAGAAAAGAAGATTCCGACACCATATACGGTCTGGAACTGGGGGCGGATGACTACGTTACCAAACCTTTTAATCCTGCCACGCTGGGCGCGAAAATCAAGGCGCTGGTCAGAAGAAACAGTGAACTGTCCGGCCGGACGAGCACTGTAATTACAGCCGGTCCTTTTAACTATAATACTGCTACCCTTCGCTTCTATAAAAACGGGACGGAGATTCCGCTTACCGGAAAAGAAAACGCTCTGATGAAGCTGTTTATGGACAATGTGGGCAATGTTTTTTCCAAGGACACCATTTATCAGCTGGTTTGGGGCGACAATCTGGTGGATGACAATGCAGTGATGGTTTATATCAACCGTCTGCGTTCCAAAATCGAGGATATTCCTTCCGAGCCGAAGCACATTTTAAATGTTCGGGGAATCGGTTACCGTTTTATTGTTTAATCAAATGGGAAAGAATTCCTGCCCGCGAAGGTGAAAGTATATCCTTTTTTGCACATTCCGTCTTTTTTTGGTATAATCAACGGAGAATTATATTAAGGGATGGGATTCTACTTTGAAAATGGGTAAACATCGTCGTATTTTTTTGCTGCTGTTGTTAGATGCAGCGTCTTCCTTTTTTTCCTATATACTGGCTTTTTGTTTTCGGTTTGAGTTTGATCTTCATTCTGCTGAGGCGGAGCCTTTTTTGCGTAACTTTTTTTCCTGCTGGTTTGTGCTTTGCATCATAAAATGCGCCGTGCACTGGATGTTTGGATTGTACAGAAGTCTCTGGGAATACGCGGGAATTCGGGAACTGTTCATTATCGCGCTCAGCTGCGGTGTAGGAAACGCCGTGTCTGTTACTTATCTGGTTCTTACTGCCACTCCGCTTCCCCGATCGGTTTATTGCATCGCAGTGCTTTTGGATTTCTTTTTCGTGGGTGGTCTGCGGGTTTTATACCGCGGTTTCCGCTTCCGGAGGCGCCAGAACAAAAAAGCGGAATTATCCCTGGGAAAGTACGGAAAAAAGAGGAAAAGCAACTGGGAAAAACGGATTATTCTCGTGGGCTGCGGCAGTGCGGGTGCAATGATTATCAAGGAAATCGTGGCTCAGACCGATGTAAACCAGCGTGTGGTTGCCGGGGTCGATGACGATTATTCCAAGCGGGGAAAATATATCTCCGGCGTAAAAATCCGCGGAAACCGGTATGATATTCCTGCGCTGGCGGCGAAATACAATGCGGACGAAATTATTATCGCCATGCCCTCCGCCGATAAAAAGGACATTTCCGAGATTATCGACATTTGTCACAATACCGGGTGCAAGGTCCGGGTAATGCCCATGATTTACGATCTGGTGAACGGAAAGGTGTCCGTACAGAAGCTGCGGGATGTGCAGATCGAGGACCTGCTGGGCAGAGAGGCCGTCAAGGTGAACCTGGACGAAATTTCCGGCTATATTTCCGGAAAAACCGTTCTGGTAACCGGTGCGGGCGGCTCCATCGGTTCGGAGCTTTGCCGACAGATTTCCGGCTTCGACCCGGCCAGACTGGTGCTTTTTGATATTTACGAAAACACAATTTATTATCTGCAGAATGAACTCAGAGAAAAATATCCGGCGCTGCAGCTGGAAACGGAGATCGGGTCCGTCTGCGACAGCGTGAGCATGGACCAGCTCTATGAAAAATATCATCCCCAGGTTATTTTCCATGCAGCGGCCCATAAACACGTACCTTTGATGGAGGATAATCCCAAAGAAGCGATCCTCAACAACGTAATCGGTACGAAAAATGCGGTGGATATGGCAGAAAAATATAAGGCCGAGCGCTTTATTCTCATTTCCACGGATAAGGCGGTGAACCCTACCAACGTGATGGGGGCCAGCAAGCGCATGTGCGAAATGATTGTGCAGAACAAGGCTTCGCAATGCAGCACCACTACTTTTGCGGCTGTTCGCTCTGGCAATGTTCTGGGCAGCAACGGCTCGGTAATTCCTACCTTCCGTCAGCAGATTGCCGAGGGCGGACCGGTTACCGTAACGCATCCGGAGATTACCCGGTACTTTATGACGATTCCCGAGGCCGTGCAGTTGGTGATTCAGACCGGCGCCATGGCCAAAGGCGGGGAAATCTTTGTCCTGGACATGGGAGAACCTGTCAAGATTCTGGATTTGGCGGAAAAAATGATTCGTCTTTCCGGGCTTACCCCCTACGAAGATATTGATATTAAAATTGTCGGACTGCGTCCCGGCGAAAAGCTTTACGAAGAGCTTCTTCTTGCCGAAGAGGGGATACGCAGAACGGTGCACAACAAGATTTTCGTGGGTCATCCGATTTCTATTACTCCGGATTTCAAGGCGCTTTTGGACCGGGAAAACGGGTTGGAAACAGAGGTTTCCGTCCTGCGGGAAAAAACTGACGCCCAGGTTCTGGAATGGATTTCCGCGATGGTACCCAATTATGTACATACCCCAAACGATTAAACAATGATGAAGAAAAAAACAGCGATGATTCTCGCTGCGGCGATACTGTTTTTTGCTCTTTTTTCGGGCTTTACGGAGCCGTCTCCGCCGCTGTGGGGCTATTCCTCGATTATGCAGATGGAGAATTTCGGTCTGCTGAACGATTATTCCGGCATGAATTTCCGGCCGGGAGATATTGCGGACAAGGAGCATCTGGCGGTGATGATTTGCACCGCACTGGAAAAGAGCGGAAAACTGAAAAGCAGCGAGGATTTCAGCGGAGAATACAGCTCCGTTCTGACAAAATATAAAATCAGTTCCGGCGCAAAAAAAAGTGTGGCTTACGGCTTGAAATACGGGCTGTGGAGCGAAGCGGATTTTGCGGGTCCTACGGCACTTACCCGGGAATTGGCGGCCAAATGGCTGGTCAACGCTGCAGGCATCGGTGAGCGGGTGATGAATGTGCTGGATGGCAAGGATGCTTCTGCGGCCGGTGCGGCGTATTACAGATATATCGATGATGCGCTGACGGCGGGACTGATGCAGCCGGGGCCGGACGGCGGCTTTCATCCGGAGCTTTTTATGGTGAGAATGGAAGCAGCAGGACTCAGTGTGGGTCTTTACAGTTTTCAGCCTCCTGCGGGCGGAACAAAAAAGACCGATATTTCTGTAGCTTACGGAAAAGCTTCCGGATTCGATGCTTCTTCCGGAACCTTCCGGATGGCGACGGAAAACGGTTTCTGCGGCATTCGAATTGCAAGCAAAGCAAAGATTTTGATCGACGGAAAGGCAGGCAGCTTTGAAAAAATCAAGGCGCTGTCCGGAAAATCTCTGACTGTGTCCTGCGTGACCGGTGAGAATCAGACGGTCCTTGTACAGACAAAGCCTGCGGTGCAAAGCGGAACCGTGGTTTCTTCCGAGAAAAAAAGCGATTATACCCTTTTGATGATTGATATGGACGGAACACAGGCTCCGTACTGCATTACGGAGAACACTGCGGGAGTCAAGAGCTTTGCTTCCGGCGACAGTATACGTTTTATTCCGGACGGATGTGAAATTATTGAGGCAGCGAAATAGCATGGTACCCGAAATATTAAAGAATAAAAAACTGGCAGAACTGCGGGAAATTGCCAAAGCCCTGAACGTGCCCAACTGCGGCAGAATGAAAAAGCAGGAGCTTTTGGATTATTTGACCGGATTGCACGAGGCGGCCGTTGCGGCGCAGGAAGCGGAGGATTCTGCAAAAGAGCCGGAATGCACCGAAACCGTGCAGGATGGGGCAGAGGCGTGTGAATGCACCGAAGCCGTGCAGGACGAGGCAAAGGAGCCGGAATGCACCGAAGCTGAGGCAGAAACGCCAGCAGAGGAAGCTGCGCCCCAGCGGCCGGACCGCTATGAAACCACCGGAATTCTGGACCTGACAGAGAACGGTTTCGGGTTCCTTCGTTTTGATAATTTCCTGACCTCCGATGCGGATGTATATGTTTCTCCCACCCAGATCCGACGATTTAATTTAAAAACCGGCGACGAAATCTGCGCCATCTGCAGAAAGCCTGCTGCGGGAGATCGTTTCGGTGCGCTGCTGTACGTGAAGACCGTCAACGGTGACGAACCCGGCGTGGCGAGAAACCGCAAGGATTTCTCCAGTTTAACGCCGATTTACCCCGACAGCCGTATCACGTTGGAAAAGGGGTCTTCTCTGCTTTCCATGCGGCTGGTGGATCTGGTGGCTCCCATCGGAAAGGGGCAGCGCGGGCTGATCGTGGCTCCGCCGAAAACCGGTAAAACCACTCTCTTAAAGCAGATTGCCAATGCCATCGAAGCTCAGGATTCCAATGTGGAACTGATCGTGCTTCTGGTGGACGAAAGACCGGAAGAGGTTACCGATATGCAGCGCTCCATCCGGGGCAAGGTAATCTATTCCACCTTTGACGAGCAGCCCCAGCATCACGTAAAAGTTGCGGAAATGGTGCTGGAAAGAGCCAGAAGACTGGTGGAGCACGGCAAGGACGTGGTCATCCTGCTGGATTCCATTACCCGTCTGGCCCGGGCCTACAACCTGGTGGAACCCGCTTCCGGCAGAACGCTGTCCGGCGGTCTGGATCCTGCCGCACTGTATAAGCCGAAGAAATTTTTCGGTTCCGCAAGAAACATGGAAGAAGGCGGCAGCATTACCATTCTTGCCACTGCGCTGGTGGAGACCGGAAGCCGCATGGACGATATGATTTTTGAGGAATTCAAGGGAACCGGCAACATGGAGCTGCATCTGGATCGGAAGCTTTCCGAAAAGCGGATTTTCCCGGCCATCAATTTGAACAAATCCGGTACCCGAAAAGAAGATCTGCTGCTTTCTCCGGAAGAGCTGGAGGGCGTATTTTATATGCGTCGGGCGGTTGCGGACTGGGGTGTGCAGGAAGCCACGGAAAGAATCGTTTCGGATCTGCAGCGAACCAAACGAAACGCCGATTTTATTCAACTGTTTAAAAAGACAAGACTGTAATGGATCTGAACAGAATCTTTATGAAAAACTGCTGTCCGACCAAGGTGGGCGGGCAGGCCATTATGGAAGGACTGATGATGCGGGGCAGCCGGGCGCTGGCCGTAGCCATCCGGGAACCTTCCGGCAATATACATTTAAGTGTGCAGCCTCTGAAAACACCGGGAAAGTGGAAGAAGATTCCTATCGTCCGGGGCGTAGTCAGCTTTGTGGACTCTCTGGTAACCGGTACCACTGTTCTTCTGGACGGGGCGGAAGTGCTGGAGCGTCTGGAGGAAGAACAGGGTGCGGTCTCCGAAGAAAAGCCGCCCCAGGACTGGATCACCCGGAAGTTCGGGGAAAAGGTGGCGTCAAACATCGTGCTCTACGGCTCGGTGATTCTGGCCCTGGCTTTTACCGTGGGCATCTTTATTCTGCTGCCCACCTTCCTGATGAATCTGATCCGCAAGGCGGGCCTGACCAATGTGGTGCTGCTGAACCTCTGCGAAGGCATTCTGCGCATCCTGCTGTTCATCATTTACGTTTCCGCCATCTCGAAAATGCCGGAAATCAAGCGGGTGTTCCAATACCATGGCGCGGAGCACAAAACCATTCACTGCTACGAAAACGGCCTGGAGCTGACCCCGGAAAACGCCCAGACCTTCTATACCCTGCACCCCCGCTGCGGAACCAGCTTCCTGATGTTCGTCATGATCATCTCGCTGCTGGTGTTCTCGCTCTTCGGCTGGCCGGACCTGAAAACCAGGCTCCTGACCCGGCTTCTGGGCATTCCGGTGGTGGCGGGCCTTTCCTACGAACTGCTGCAGTTCACCGGCCGTCACAACAACCGCTTCGTGCAGATTCTGTCCATGCCGGGCATTCTGCTGCAGAAGCTGACCACCGCGGAACCGGATCTTTCCATGCTGGAGGTGGCCATTGCCGCCATGAACGCGGTACTGCCGTCCCACGAAGACCCGGATCTGCCCGTGGAGCCCTGGGTGGGAGAGCTGCTGGCGGACGGAACCCTGAAAAAATCCGAAGAGGAAACGGAAGAACTGATCAAAAAGCTGGCGAAAAAATGACGATCAAAGAGTTTTTGGAAGAAATCACCAAGGTCTTCCGCAAGTCGGGCGTTGCCTGCCCGGAAAATGAGGCGGTGCTGCTGGCCTGCCACGTGCTTTCGGTGGACCGGAGCTATCTGCTGCTCCACAGGGATGAATATATTGACGAAAAAATACTGCTGGCTTCGGCGGCTTTAATCAACGAGCGCTGCGCCGGCCGGCCCCTGGCCTACATTCTGGGCACCGCAAACTTCTACGGGCTGGACATTACCGTGGATGAGCGGGTTTTAATTCCCCGGCCGGAAACCGAACTGATTGCGGAAGAGGCCATTCACTGCGGCAAAACCGCTCCCCGGGTGCTGGACCTTTGCACCGGCAGCGGCTGCATTGCGGCGGCCATTGCCGCCAACCTGCCTGAAGCGCAGATTACCGCTTCGGACGTTTCTTTAAAGGCGTACCAGCTGGCACGTTACAACTGCCGGCCTTATGCAAATATCACGGTAGTGCGCTCGGACCTGTTCGAAAAGCTGGAAGGTCCCTTCGACGTCATCGTGACCAACCCGCCCTACATTGCGGAAAAAGACCGCAGCTGGATGCAGCGGGAGGTAAAGGATCATGAACCGGAGCTGGCGCTGTTCGCCGGGGAGGACGGTCTGGACGTTATTCGCCGGATCCTGGCGGAGGTCGGGAACTATCTGGCGGAAGACGGTCTGTTTTTGATGGAAATCGGCGAAAAACAGACGGAGGAAGTGCTTCGCCTGGCAGCCGAAAGCGGTCAATTGAAAGAAATTGCGGTAAAAAAGGACCTGGCCGGCCTGGACCGCTATTTAAAGGCAAGAAAAAAATAAAAAATGCTTGCCCTTGCTCTTTGGCTGTGCTATTATGATTAAGCGTTTTTATCAAGAGATTAAGGAGGAGAATAAAATGAAAGAGAAAATCCATCCTGTATATATGGACTGCAAGGTTACATGCGCTTGCGGAAATACATTTATGACAAAGTCCAACAAGCCGGAAATCCGTCTGGACGTTTGCTCCGAATGCCATCCTTTCTTTACAGGTCAGCAGAAGTTCATCAACCGTGGTGGACGTGTTGAGAAGTTCAAGCAGAAGTACGGACTTCAGTAAAGAAATCATCTGTAAAATCAGAAAACAAAAACCGGCCGTTTTATTGTGCCGGTTTTTTTATTAAAACTATGGAATTTAAAGTCATCCGGGGCGGAAAAGACCCCGAAAATAAATATATCTTCGTGTCCGGCGCGGTCACCGACACCCGCCTGATGGGAGTGCTGGGTCTGCACATTCACTGGCAGAAGCAGCTGGAATACACCGAGGAACCGGTAAACCTGCATCAGTTTTTTTATTTTGACGTGGAGGAACTGGGGCTGGACAGCATCCGCATCTGCGATACCGACAGCGAGACGGATGTGAACACCATGCTGAGAAGCTGCTTCGGCGGTCTGGGTGCGGTCATGTGGCAGGTCACGGAAAAGGAAGCCCGGTATCTGGTGCAGTATTTTGTCCGCGAGACTCTGGCCAAAAAGCAGCCCCTGATTCCGGAAGCGGCAGAAATCAAATTCATTACCGCGGAGCCGGTTACCCTGTCCGAAGAGGAGCTTTCGCTGCTGAACCGGAAGATGTGCACGCTGGTCAAAACCGATTACGGTGTGGTCAATTATTACCTGATGCGCTGCTTCGGAAAGGACGAGGAGGGCGCGGCGCTGCTGCGCAGTCCCAAGGCTCCGGCGGAGAATTTTGACGATGTTTCCCTGCGCAGGCACGCCACCTTTCTGCAGAACAACATCGAAGAGTTTACCGACGAAAACGGCCGGCTGACCTATCTTTCGGAATCTCTGGTGGAGAGCGAAAACGGCCACAGCATCGTAGTAACCGAAACCGAGGTAAAGGACGGAAAGGTAATGTCTGTCCGGCTGAAAAGCAAAATGAACATCTCCGTACCGGAAGCCTCCATGCTGCTGAACAAGGGCGAATTCGTAACGGTTTACGAAATCGTTTCCGACATGGATACCTTCGATCTGGATTTTGCGGATATCACCCTGGGAACCACCCGCACGGGTCACGAATGCGGAGATTTGTATATGGAGTTCAAGCCGGATAACAGCCATGCGGAAAGCCCGCATTTCCGCCTTTCCGACGATGTGGCGGCCATTTACTTCGTTACCGATTACGGCCAGCTGGTGGTGGGAGCCTACAGTATTGCGGGTATTATGGCGGTGGAAAACCGCATTTTAAACGCCAAGGTAATGCGGGACGTATGCCCTACGGGAAAATTCCAGTTTGCCCAAAGCATTATTTACGAATTTGCCCTGTCCGGCTACACGGATTTCGGCGAGTTTATCGAAGCAATCAGGGAATAGGATATGAAAGAAAAACGCGAAAGAAAATACAGCGACAGCTTTTACGATACTGCCCGGCAGAGTTTTTCCAATGTGCTCTGGATGCCGGTTATCATGCTGGGTTCGGCGCTGCTTTTAAGTGTTGCCGCGGTTTTTTACGCGGAAGGGAAGGGCATCGATCTTTTGGACGATATGGTGTTTACCACCCTTGTTTCCACCGTGCCCATGTACGTAATCGGAATTCCTCTGGGCTGGCTGGTTCTGCGGAAGATGCCCAAAGTAATCCGCGTCCGGCACAATCTGCGTCCGGGGCAGTTTCTGAAATATTTCCCGGTGTGTATGGCTGCAGTGTACGCCGGCAATCTGATCGGCATGCTGCTGCAGGAGCTGATTGCCGCGTTTACGGGAATCTACCCTGTTTACGAAGTGGGCGAATTGGTCAGCAATATTCCTTACAGTCTGGTCATCGGTTTGACCGTGCTGGCGGCACCGGTGGCGGAAGAACTGGTTTTCCGCAAGTTTCTGATCGACCGGCTGCAGCAGTACGGGACCAAGCTGGCTATCGTGTTCTCCGGCGTCAGCTTCGGACTCTTCCACGGCAATATTACCCAATGTTTCTATGCGGCGGTGCTGGGTATGGTGTTCGCTTATGTATACACCCGCACCGGCAGGATAATCTATTCGATTCTGCTGCACATGTGGGTCAATTTTTACAGCGGCTTTGTAGGGCTCTGGGTAACGGATCTGGCCGGTCCTGCGGCAGCGGAGGGCTTTGTTTTTGAGGATCTTTCTGCCAATCCGGGCCTGATGGCACAGGTGGTTTATTCTGTGGTGACCCTGGCGCTGGTGGCAGCGGGTGCCGTTATTTTCTTTCGGGAAAAGAAACATCTGCGCTTTGCCCGGGCGGGCATGGAACTGGAACGGGCGGAGTGCTTTTCCGCGGCATTCCTGAACGCGGGAGCTATTGTACTTTTTGCATATTTTATATATTCGACCATTACTACATATATGACGACGGGGGTTTAAAATGACAATCGAAATCGCAAAAGAAAAACTGTATCAGCTGCAGAAGAAGATGGCGGCCTACAATCACGCCATGAGCGTAATATATTACGACGGCGCCACCACTGCACCGAAAGATACCGCGGCAAACCGCGGCGTTACGCTGGGCATTCTGTCCGAGGAAAGCTATAAGCTGTCCACCGCGGACGAAACCGTGGCACTGCTGAATTTTCTGGACGAAAACAAGGCCCGGCTGGATGCCAAAGAGCAGCGCATGGTGGAGATTCTGATCAAAGACCAGAAGGATATGCAGAAGATTCCCATGGAGGAATACGTAGCCTATCAGGAGCTGCTGGTGCAGGCCGAGGACGTGTGGCACAGCGCCAAGGAAGCCTCGGATTTTGAGATGTTCCGGCCCTATCTGGAAAAGATTTTCGAAACCAACAAAAAGTTCGCAGGTTATCTGGCCCCCGGCAAGGATCCCTACGATTACTGGCTCAACGAGTTCGAGGATGGCCTGAACAAGGAAACCTGCGATGCCTTCTTTGAAAAGCTGCGCAGCCGCATCGTGCCCCTGATCGCCGCCACCCAGGCAAAGCCCCAGGTGTCCGACGCCATCCGCTTCGGAAACTTCCCGGCGGCAAAGCAGGAAGAACTGTCCCTTTATATCATGGAGAAGATGGGCCTGGATATGGGTCATGTGGGCCTTTCCACCACGGAGCATCCCTTTACCACCTCCTTCGGCAGCCAGCAGGATGTCAGGATCACGACTCATTTTCTGGAAGACGATTTCTCCTCCTCGATGTACTCTGTCATCCATGAGGGCGGTCACGCGCTCTATGATACCGGAAGCGATCGGGAGCTGTGTTATACCTGTCTTGACGGCGGTGCCTGTATGAGCATTCACGAAAGTCAGAGCCGCTTCTATGAAAACCTGATCGGCCGCAGCCGCGCTTTCATTACGCTGGTCACTCCGCTCATCCACGAGTATTTTCCCGATACACGCGCGTACGGCGCGGAGGATTTCTACCGTGCTGTCAATCTTGTACAGCCCAGCTTGATTCGTACCGATGCAGATGAGGTGACCTACTGTCTGCACATAATGGTGCGTTACGAGCTTGAAAAAGCGCTGATGCACGGCGAGCTGAAGGTAAAGGACCTGCCCGCGGAATGGAACCGTCTGTACCGGGAGTATCTGG
>JAZUKP010000125.1:0-5877 GCA_045643345.1 Anaerovoracaceae bacterium
CAGAGCATTTGCTCATTATCGCTTCTAATTAAGAGGGAGAAATGCCAAGACAATTTACACTCGAAAATACTAGAAATATCGGTATCATGGCTCACATCGTCGCCGGTAAGACTACTACGACTGAGCGTATTCTCTTCTACACCGGAAAGACCCATAAGATCGGCGAGACCCATGACGGTACCGCCACCATGGACTGGATGGAGCAGGAACAAGAGCGTGGTATTACCATAACCTCTGCAGCTACCACTTGCCAGTGGAAAAACACAAGAATCAACATCATCGACACACCGGGACACGTGGATTTTACCGTAGAGGTGGAAAGATCTCTGCGCGTTCTGGATGGTGCGGTAACGGTTCTCTGCGCGAAAGGAGGCGTTGAGCCTCAGTCCGAAACCGTGTGGAGACAGGCGGAAAAGTATCATGTTCCCCGGATGATATTCGTCAATAAGATGGATATTACCGGTGCAAACTTTTATCATGTTTTAGATATGGTAAAAGACAGACTGCATGCGCCTGCCATTGCCGTGCAGCTGCCCGTTGGTGCAGAAGACAAATTTGTCGGTGAAGTGGACCTTATAAAGATGAAGGCCGAGATCTACGAAGACGATCTGGGCGAGGTCGTGGACGAGTTCGACATTCCGGCGGATATGTTGGAAAAAGCACAGGAGTACAGAAATAAGCTTCTGGAATTCGTTGCCGGTTCTGACGAAGAACTTCTTGAAAAATATCTGATGGAGGAAGAAATCTCCGAAGAAGAAATCAAGAAGGCTCTGCGGAAGATGACCATCGCCGGAGAGGCTGTCCCTGTTTTCTGCGGTTCCGCATATAAGAACAAGGGCGTACAGCTTCTTTTGGACGGCATTGTAGACTATATGCCTTCTCCGGTAGATATCCCCGCAATCCGGGGCATCGTACCGAAAACAGAAAAAGAGGAGGAAAGACATTCCGACGATAAGGAGCCGTTCTCTGCTCTTGCATTCAAGATCATGACGGATCCTTTTGTAGGAAAGCTTGCCTTCTTCCGGGTATATTCCGGAGCGCTGGAAACCGGTTCCTACGTTTACAATGCCACCAAGGGCAAGAAGGAACGTATGGGCAGAATCCTTCAGATGCATGCCAATCATCGGGAGGAAATCGACGCGGTTTACGCCGGAGATATCGGGGCGGTCGTGGGCCTGAAGTTTACCACCACCGGCGATACGCTCTGCGAAGAAAAGCATCCGATTATCCTGGAATCCATGGAATTCCCGGATCCTGTAATTCAGGTGGCTATCGAGCCGAAGACCAAGGCCGGACTGGAGAAGATGGATATCGCCCTCGGGAAGCTTTCCGAGGAAGACCCTACCTTCAAAACCTATACCGACCCGGAAACCGGTCAGACCATCATTGCAGGCATGGGAGAACTCCATCTGGAGATTATCGTAGACAGACTTCTGCGGGAGTTTAAGGTGGAAGCCAACGTAGGAAAGCCTCAGGTATCCTACAAGGAAACCATCACCAAAGAAGCTGTTTCCGATTACCGATACGTCAAACAGACCGGCGGTCACGGTCAGTACGGTCATGTCAAGATACGCCTGTATCCCAGAGAAACCGGCGCGGGCTACGAATTCCAGAACAAGATTGTGGGCGGTGTGATTCCCAAGGAATACATTCCCAAAATCGATGAAGGAATTCAGGAAGTCATGCAGAACGGTCCCATCGCGGGTTTTCAAGTGGTGGACATGGGCGTAGAACTGTTTGACGGCTCTTATCACGAAGTAGACTCTTCCGAGATTGCTTTCAAGATTGCCGCATCCATGGCTTTCCGGGAAGCATCCCAGAAGGCTGCACCCATTCTGCTGGAACCGATCTTCAAAGTGGAAGTTACGGCGCCGGAAGAATACATGGGTGATGTGATCGGAGATTTAAGCTCTCGCCGCGGACGCATCGAGGGAACGGATATGTTCAACGGTGCGGTCAGCGTCCGGGCCATGGTCCCGCTTTCCGAAATGTTCGGATATGCTACGGACCTGCGTTCCAAGACACAGGGACGCGGAAATTACGTCATGCAGATGGATCACTTTGAAAAGCTTCCGGATGCATTGATTGATAAAATTAACAGATACTAATAGTTGAAAAACACTGAAAAATGTGTTTTAATAAATTGTTAGAAAGGGCCGATCGCTGAAGAGAATAGCACGGCATATTAATAAGGAGATTTAAAATGGCAAAAGAAAAATTCGAAAGAACTAAGCCACATGTAAACATCGGTACCATCGGACACATCGACCATGGTAAGACAACTCTTACAGCGGCAATCACAAAGACTCTTGCAACAAGAATGCCTTCTGCAACCAACCAGATCGTTGACTTTGCAAACATCGATAAGGCTCCGGAAGAAAGAGAAAGAGGAATCACCATCAACACAGCTCACGTTGAGTATGAAACTGCTAACAGACACTATGCTCACGTTGACTGCCCGGGTCACGCAGACTATGTTAAGAACATGATTACCGGTGCTGCACAGATGGACGGTGCTATCCTGGTAGTAGCTGCTACAGACGGACCGATGCCCCAGACCAGAGAACACATCCTGCTCTCCAGACAGGTAGGCGTTCCTTACATCGTAGTATTCATGAACAAGTGCGATATGGTAGACGATGAAGAACTTCTCGAACTCGTTGAAATGGAAATCAGAGACCTGCTTTCCTTCTACGAATTCCCGGGAGACGACATTCCGATTATCAGAGGTTCCGCACTCATGGCTCTGGAAGATCCGAACTCCGAATGGGGCGACAAGGTTATGGAGCTGATGCAGGCAGTAGACGATTACATTCCGGAACCGGCTCGTCCGGTAGACCAGCCGTTCCTTATGCCGGTAGAAGACGTATTCACCATTACCGGACGTGGAACAGTTGCAACAGGAAGAGTTGAACGTGGCGTTGTTCACATGGGCGATCAGATCGAAATCGTTGGACTTTCCGAAGAAAAGAGAACATCCGTTGTAACAGGCGTTGAAATGTTCAGAAAGCTCCTTGACCAGGGCGAAGCCGGAGACAACATCGGCGTCCTGCTCAGAGGCGTTCAGAGAACCGAAATCCAGAGAGGACAGGTTATCGCAAAGCCGGGTACAGTTCATCCGCATACAAAGTTCACAGCTAACGTATACGTACTGAAGCAGTCCGAAGGTGGACGTCATACTCCGTTCTTCAACGGCTACAAGCCGCAGTTCTACTTCAGAACAACCGACGTTACCGGTGCTATCGCACTCGAAGAAGGCACAGAAATGATTATGCCTGGTGACAACGCAGTTCTCACCGTTGAACTCATCACACCGATCGCTATCGAAGAAGGTCTCCGTTTCGCTATTCGTGAAGGCGGCAGAACCGTTGCTTCCGGTGTTGTTGACAAGGTTATCGAATAATTCGAAAACGAAAAACACAAAAATACCCGCTGCAGTAATGCAGCGGGTTTTTTGTGTGCGGTTCTTCGGATTGGGCTGCTTGCGCCGATTCTTCGGATTGGGTTGCCTGCGGCTGTTCTTCGGACTGTGCTGCCTGCGCCGGAATGGCAGGTTTTTCAGCAAAAATCCTGCAGAAATTTCGGCAGCAGCTGGGCGGAATACTGGCGCAGAGAGTAGTTCCCGTTGGACAGGCACCAGTCGTACATCAGGCCCCGCTCAAACATGGCGTAGGCGTGGGTAATGTCGTTGGTGGTAAACTCCGGGCGGAACAGCCCCTGCTGCTGCGCTTCGATGGTCACCTGCCGCAGCAGCTTGTAATAGGTTCGGTTGGTGTCCAGCAGAGAGCGCTCGGAAGAGGATACCAGCTGGGACGAAAAGAGCCGGCTGAGCAGATCCACCGCCACGGTGTTTTCGATCATCAGAAACAGCTCCTGGTTCATAAAGATCAGCTTCTCGATGGGATTCATGTCCGGGCCCATGGTTTTGGAAAGCTCTTCGTATTTTTCATCAAACAGATAGCCCAGAGAGGCGGGCAGGCTGTCTTTCCCGTCAAAATAATGATAAAAGGACCCCCGGCTGACGTGCGCTTCCTCCAGAATGTCGTCGATGGTGGTATTGTCATAGCCCTGCTGATAAAATAATTTCCATGCTGCAGAAACTATTCTGCTTTTTGTATCGCTTGTTTTTCTCATAATCTCAATCTGTTTCGCATTTTACAAATAAAGAAAATATATACTGCAGTTCATATTTTATTCTACTTTTTCTTGTATTACAATGCTTTTATATTTCGCGGGAGCGAAAAAAGTGAAAGGCAGAAATACTATGAACACAGAATCCATCGTTTTTATTTGTTACCTCGTCTTTATGCTGGGAATCGGCATTTACTTTTTCTTCAAAACCGGAAAGGGCGGAGAAAAGGATTATTTTCTGGGCGGCCGCAGTATGGGGCCATGGGTGTCCGCGCTTTCCGCGGGTGCTTCGGACATGTCTGCCTGGTCTTTGATGGGACTTCCGGCCAGCGTTTTTGCTCTGGGCATGGGACAGACCTGGATCGGCGTGGGCCTGGCCCTGGGCTATGCAATTTCCTGGATCGCGGAAGCGCCGCGGCTGCGCCGGTTTACCATTGTGGCGGATGACTCCATCACTATTCCGCAGTATTTGACCAACCGTTTTAAGTTTTCCGGGGGCGCTATCCGTATCCTCTGCGCCGTACTTTTCCTGATTGCTTACACGATTTACGCCGCATCCTCCATGAAGGCCTGCGGAACGCTTTTCAACACAGTTACGGGGATGGATACCCAGACCGCCATGTATCTGTCTGCCGGGGTCATCATCCTGTTTACATTGCTGGGCGGTTACCGCGCCGTGTGCTGGACGGACTTTTACCAGGGCATGCTGACGCTGGCGGCTCTTCTGACGACCCCGATTGTTGCTCTGGCGGCTATCCGCAGCGGTGAGGGTGCGCTTTCCGCCGCCCAGATTGCACAGGAAACGGAGGGATACTGGAACTTTTTCCAAGCGGATTGGCGGGATATCGTTTCCGGCCTGGGCTGGGGCCTGGGCTATTTCGGAATGCCGCACATTATTATCCGTTTTATGTCCATCGAAAGCGACAGAGCTTTAAAAAAGTCCAGAGTGATCGGCATTGTATGGACGGTTTTGATTATCGGCTGTGGCTGCGGGGTAGGTGTAATCGGCAGAATGCTTCTGGGAAACATTCAGGATTCCTCCACCATTTTTATTCAGACGGTAAGACATATTTTCCCTGCGGTAATCCGCGGTCTTCTTTTATCCGCCATTCTGGCGGCAGCCATGTCTTCTGCGGATTCTCAGCTGCTGGCCGCCAGCTCTGCTTTTGCCAGCGATGTATACAAGCCCATTTTTCGGAAGAATAAAGCCGGGGACAAAGAGATGCTTTGGGCGGGCCGCGTCGTGGTAATCGTTATTTCGGTCATCGCCGTGCTGATTGCAGCGAACCCGAACAGCGGAACTGTTATGAGTCTGGTGGAAAATTCCTGGGGGCTTTTCGGTGCTGCCTTCGGACCTGCCATCGTGCTTTCTTTGTTCTGGAAACGCTTTAATGTTTTCGGTGCGGCAGCGGCAATTTTTACCGGCGGTGCGGTGGATCTTCTGTGGCTGGCGCTGCTGTCCGATACCGGCATTTACGAGATTGTTCCCGCCAGTATCGTCAGTCTTCTTTTTGGAATTGCGGTGACCTTGCTTACGCCTCCGCCGGGAAAGGACGTGGAAGAACTGTTTGATGCCGCCGTTGCTTTTAAGGATTAGATTTAAACTGAAAAACACAGAAAAAATACCGAAGAATTACGGAAAATCCGGGAAAAAAAGTGATTTTAGGCTATTTTAATAACTGTGGAAAACTTTGCTGTTGACAAGTAAATCGATTTATGAAGACGTTGAAATATCAATAGGTTTCG
>JAZUKP010000126.1:0-3583 GCA_045643345.1 Anaerovoracaceae bacterium
GCAGAAAGCGCAGGACGAGCTGCTGTGTTACCCGGGTGCGGGCTGCAGCGTGATGGAAATGAGTCACCGTTCTTCGGACTTTCAAAAGATTGCCGCAGATGCCGAGGCTTCCCTTCGCCGGCTGATGAACATTCCGGAAGAATACGCGGTATTGTTCCTGCAGGGCGGCGCTTCTATGCAGTTTTCCGCTGTTCCCATGAACCTGACCCATCAGGGAGAAACCACAGCTTATGTGGTTTCCGGAAATTTTGCGGGCAAGGCGCTGGAAGAAGCAAAGCGCTGGGGAAACGCAGTCTGTGTGGCCAGCTCCAAAGAAGCGGGATTTACCTATTTTCCGAAAATAACGCCCGCAGATCTCCCGGCAGATGCGAAATATCTGCACATCACCGGCAACAATACCGTCTTCGGCGTATGCTGCAACACCCTGCCGGACACCGGCGGCGTCCCCCTTGCGGCAGACTGGTCTTCCGCCATCCTGAGCAAACAAATCGACGTAAAAAAGCACGGCCTGATCTACGCCGGCGCACAGAAAAACATGGGTCCCGCAGGGCTGACTGTGGTAATCGTCAAAAAAGACATAATACTTGATTCTGTCGACTTCTTGGTGCCAACCATGCTGCGTTACGGTCCGCAGATAGACAACGGATCCATGTACAATACACCGCCCTGCTGGGCAATTTATATGGCAGGTCTGATCTTCCGCTGGATCGAAGACCGGGGCGGCGTGGAAGAGATGGAAAAACGCTGCAAAGCGAAGGCTAAAATCCTTTATGACCTGATCGATGCCTCGGATATTTACCGCAATCCGGTAACTCCGGAAGACCGGTCCATCACCAACGCGGTGTTTACCCTTCCCACCAGGGAAGCCACAGACCGCTTCGTAAAGGAAGCCGGGGAAGCGGGCATCATCAACATCAAAGGACACAAATCCGCCGGCGGTATGCGGGCGTCTCTCTACAACGGGGTCACCCAGGAAGCGGTAGAGGTTCTGGCGGAGTTTATGACTAAATTCCATGCATAATCAGGAAGGAGTATATCATGTATAATATTAAACTGTACGATAAACTGGCCAAGGCCGGTATGGACGTCTTTGACGAAAAGAAGTACTATATTGCGGAAGACGCAGAGAACCCGGACGGAATTCTGGTTCACTCCACCCCGCTGCATGCGGTGCAGTTCGGAGACAATCTGAAATCCGTGGTGCGCATCGGCGCCGGGGTCAACACCATTCCGGTGGACAAGCTGACAAAAATGGGTGTGGCGGTGTTCAACTGCCCCGGCGGTAACGCCAACGCGGTAAAAGAACTGACCATCGCCGCCATTATCATGGCCATGCGCAACGGCATCCAGGCCATGCAATGGGTAAAAAGCCTGCCGGACGAAGAAACCGAAGCCGGAAACACCGTGGAAAAGGGCAAAGAGGCCTTCCGCGGCCCGGAACTTCTGGGCAAAACCATCGGAATTATCGGCGTAGGCGCCATCGGCAGCCGCATGGCAAAACTCTGCCACGACCTGGGCATGAAAGTCTACGGCTACGACCCCTACCTGCCCCATCTGCGGGTGCAGGAGCTGAGCCAGTACCTGAGCTTTACCCAGACCCTGGAAGAACTGCTGCCCCTCTGCCAGATCATTTCCATTCACGTGCCTCTCAGCGACGCCACCGAAGGCATGCTGGGCGGTGCTGAATTCGCGCAGATGCAGGACGGCGTCATCCTGGCCAACTACGCCCGGGGACCGCTGGTAAACGACGAAGCCCTCTGCAAAGCCCTGGACAGCGGCAAAATCAAGGCTTACGCCACAGACTTCCCCACCCCCGCGCAGATGCGCCGGAACGACGTGATCTTTACCCCGCACCTGGGTGCGGGCACTCCGGAAGCGGATGCCAACTGCGCGGTAATGGCAGCCCATCAGACCATGGACTACATCGAAAACGGCAACATTACCAACGCAGTCAATCTGCCCAACGTAAGTTTTGCCCGGGCCGACGGCGACCGCATTACCGTAATTCACGAAAATAAAGTGGGCATGCTGGGTCAGTTTACGGACAAAGTAGCAGCCATGAACCTGAACATCGAAAACCTGGTGAACAAGGGCAAAGGAGATATTGCCTATACCATTCTGGACTTTAACGAAAGCGTTCCCGGCGAGCTGGCGGAAACACTGGAAAAAATCGGCGGCGTGTACCGCGTAAGGATTATTCGATAATGAACTATAAAGAAAAAATGGCGGAAGCGGGCGCGGCACTGCCTGCTCTCCTCTTCCCCGCAAAACAAATAAATCTGCAGAAATTCGCCTGCATTGCCTGCGACCAGCACAGTGCGGATTCGGCCTACTGGCAGGAAGTAAGAGCTTTCGCCGGAGCGGAACCCTCCGCATGCAAACTGATCCTGCCGGAGGCCATGCTGCCGGCAAAGACTGCCGACATAGAAAAGATCCAGGAGGAAATGCGCCGATATCTGACCGACGGCACCCTGCAGAACCTGGGGGAAGGACTGATGTATATTCACCGGCAGACCACCGGCGGCATCCGCAAAGGAATCCTTCTGCTGCTGGACCTGAATCAGTACGATTATTCCCCCGGGGCGAAATCGCTGATCCGTCCCACGGAAAAGACCGTAGCGGAACGGCTGCCCGCCCGGGTGGAAATCCGGAAAAACGCAGCATTGGATCTGCCCCACGTAATGGTGCTTACCGCAGACAAAAAACTGCGTTTAAGCACCCTGCTGGATGCATTCGTGGCAGACAAAGAACCCTTCTACGATTTCGAACTGATGCAGAAATCCGGCCGTTTGACGGGCTGGTTTCTGCAGAACGAAGAAATACTCGATCAGGCGGCAGAAATCCTTCTATCGATGAAAAATGAGGCTCTGGACGGCATGCTCTACGCGGTGGGTGACGGCAATCATTCCTTTGCGGCAGCCAAAAACTGCGGCGACCGCTTTGCTCTGGCGGAAATCGTGGATCTCTACGACCCGGCCCTGACCATGGAACCCATTCACCGCCTGCTGATGCATGTAAATCCGGAAGAAGTCTGCCGGGATCTTGCACTGGACCCGCAGAATCCTCCGGACCTGCAGGAGCTGCAGCCCCGCCTGGACGCCTGGCTTGCCGCTCATCCGGAAAGCAGCCTGGAATACATTCACGGCCGGAAAGAAGCGGAAGAACTGGGCAAAAAGCCCGGGAACCTGGCCATCGTATGGAACGAATTTCCGAAAGACCGCCTTTTCGAAAACGTGACAAAACACGGTGTTCTGCAAAGAAAAAGCTTCTCCTTGGGAGAAGCTTCTGACAAACGTTTTTATCTAGAATGCAGAGAAAGATCGTAAGCGATAAAATGCTCATATTCGGCGCAAAAACAAGCGTTTATGAGCATTTCTTTCGTGTGTATATCTTTTACGAGCAAACTGAAATTTGACTGCCTAAAACATCAGCTCGACAAACTGGGATTTATAGCTTTCTTTCGTCTGTGACGATATGTTCAATCTCTGTATGTGCTCTGCTCAAATAATCTTTCATGAAAGAAGGAAATGCTTTGTACTTTCCCAAATCTTCGATTGGTATCCAATGCATATCTTCCTTTATG
>JAZUKP010000127.1:0-3889 GCA_045643345.1 Anaerovoracaceae bacterium
TTATTACCGTAGAAGAATCCAAGTCCATGGATACCACTCTGGAGGTCGTCGAAGGTATGCAGTTCGACAGAGGCTACCTCTCCGCATACATGATTTCCGATACAGAAAAGATGGAAAACGTAATGCAGGATCCGCTCATCCTCATTACCGATAAGAAGATCTCCAACATCCAGGAAGTAATGCCTCTTCTGGAACAGGTTCTCAAGGTAGGAAAGAAGCTCCTCATCATTGCAGAAGACGTAGAAGGAGAAGCACTGGCAACTCTGGTTGTAAACAAGCTCCGCGGAATTCTGGACTGCTGCGCAGTAAAGTCTCCGGGCTTCGGCGACAGACGTAAGGATATGCCCAAGGATATCGCCATCATGACCGGCGGTACCGTAATTACCGAAGAACTCGGTTACGAACTCAAGACCGCAACTCTCGACCTTCTGGGAAGAGCATCCACCGTTAAGGTAAACAAGGACTCCACCACCATCGTAGGCGGCGCGGGAAGCAAGGCGGAAATCGAAGCAAGAGTCGGACAGCTGAAGGCAATCTATGCTACCACCACATCCGAATATGATAAGGAAAAGCTTCAGGAACGTATGGCAAAGCTGGCCGGCGGCGTAGCCGTAATCAAGGTTGGCGCAGCTACCGAAACCGAACTCAAGGAAAAGAAGCTCCGTATTGAGGATGCTCTGAATGCTACCAAGGCAGCCGTTGAAGAAGGCATCGTTCCCGGTGGCGGCACCGCTCTGGTAAACATTATTCCGGCAGTGGCAAAGTACACCGAAGGACTGGAAGGCGACGTCAAAACAGGCGCACAGATTATTGTAAGAGCTCTGGAAGAACCGGTTCGCCAGATTGCAGCCAACGCAGGTCTGGAAGGCAGCGTTGTTGTAAATGCAGTAAAGAACGCAGCCAAGGGTGTAGGCTTTAACGCAGCCACCGAAGTATACGAAGACATGATCGCAGCAGGTATTGTAGACCCGGCAAAGGTTACCAGATCCGCACTGCAGAATGCAGCTTCCGCATCTTCTCTGCTCCTGACCACAGTAGCAGGCATCATCGACTACAAACCCGAAAAGGACATGCTGGCAGCACAGCAGAAGGCCATGATGCAGCAGCAGCAGATGGGCGGCATGATGTAATTCCGCACTTTGCGAAAATAGTTGATACAGCTCCCGGACCGAAGGGTCCGGGAGTTTTTCTTTCTTGCGGGAAAGCCTCTGCGGGAATATAATGAATAATATGAAGAAAAGGAGAATTACCATGAAAAAAATACTTGCAGCAACTCTTTGTCTGCTGATGATTTTTACCCTCTGCTCCTGCGGAAAAAAGGAAGAGGAATCGAAAGATCTGCTGGCGGATATTAAGGAGCGCGGATTTATTACCATTGCCACCGAAGGCGACTGGGCTCCTTATACCTATCATGATGAAAACGATAAGCTCACCGGCTTTGACGTGGAGCTGGGAAAGCTCGTAGCAGAAAAGCTTGGCGTAGAAGCAAAATTTGAAGAGACTTCCTGGGAGTCCATACTTGCCGGTATAGATTCCGGAAGATTCGATATCGCCTGCAACGGTGTGGGCTGGTCCGAAGACAGAGCCGAAAAGTACTGGTTCTCCGACCCCTACGTGTACATGGGTACCGTTCTGGTGGTCCGCAGTGACAACACGGAAATCAACAGCTTTGAAGACCTGAAGGGCAAGGTTACCGCCAATACCGCATCCAGCACCTACGCCATTCTGGCAGAGCAGTACGGTGCTACGGTTACTCCGGTAGATACCCTGACGGATACCATTGAGCTGCTGCTGGCCGGCAGAATCGACGGTACCGTTAACGCCGCCGGTGCCATCGCGGACTATCTGATCCAGCATCCGGATGCGAAGATCCGCATTGCGGCTACCTCCGCCGATGAAGTGGAAATGGACTGCATTCCGGTTCCCAAAACCGAAGCCGGAAAGCCTCTTGTGGCAGAAATCAACAAAATCCTTACGCAGCTCCGTGACGATGGCAAGCTGGCAGAGCTTTCCGTAAAGTATTTCGGTGCAGACTACAGCAGACCGTAATGAGTGAAAGATTATGGGGCATCCTGGTAGATGCCTTTCCGAAACTGTTATTATACGGAGTAAAAGTGACGGTACCTTTAACGGTACTGTCATTTGCATTGGCCTTTTTCATCTCCGTGGTAGTGGCCCTGATTCAGTTTGCCCAGGTAAAGGTGCTGCGACAGATTTGCCGCTTTTACATCTGGATCACCCGGGGCACGCCGGTGCTGGTACAGCTGTACATCGTGTTTTTCGGCCTGCCCAGCGTGGGCATCAAACTGGATGCTTTTCTGGCCGCGGTGCTGGTCTTCGGCTTCAACGAAGGCGCCTATATGGCGGAAAGCGTTCGCGCGGCATTGGAAGCGGTGCCCGGCGGTCAGCTGGAAGCCGGCTACTGCGTGGGTATGAACTACCTGCAGATTATGCGGCGCATCGTACTGCCCCAGGCTATGCGCATTGCTTTTCCGTCCCTGTCCAACTCGTTAATTTCCATGGTCAAGGGAACTTCTTTGGCCGCCACCATTACGGTGACGGAAATGTTCCGGGAAGCCCAGGTCATCAACGGGAGAGTGTATGAATCTCTGGGTCTGTATACGGAAGTGGCCCTGATTTATCTGCTGTTCTGCACCATTCTGACCTTTGTGCAGCGCTGGGGCGAAAAGAAGCTGGGTTCTTACGGAGGTACGAAGTAGATGGTAAAAGTAACGAATCTTCAGAAGTACTTCGGGGAACATCAGGTGCTGAAGGGCATCGACCTGGAAGTGGAACAGGGCGACGTGGTGGCGGTTCTGGGCCCCAGCGGTTCCGGAAAGACTACGCTGCTGCGCTGTCTGAACTTCCTGGAACGGGCGGACGGCGGCGAAATGGAGTTCTGCGGAGAACCCTATGAGCTGGCAGCGGTCGGCAAAAAAGAAATTGCGCAAATCCGCAGTAAAACCGCTTTTGTATTCCAGAATTTTAATTTGTTTTTGAATAAAACCGTACTGCAGAACGTAACGGAAGGTCTGGTGGTCACCGGACGCATGAGCAGGGCCGAGGCGGAGAGCAAGGCCATGGAAACCCTGAAGCGGG
Organism: Anaerovoracaceae bacterium; assembly: GCA_045643345.1. Classification (GTDB taxonomy): domain Bacteria; phylum Bacillota; class Clostridia; order Peptostreptococcales; family Anaerovoracaceae; genus RUG13409. The sequence continues at coordinate 3,100 of JAZUKP010000127.1, forward strand.
TGGGTATGGACTCCATGCCGGAGAAATATCCTTCCCAGCTTTCCGGCGGTCAGCAGCAGCGGGTTGCCATTGCCCGGGGTCTGGTGCTGGATCCGGAGATCATCTATTTCGATGAGCCCACCAGCGCGCTGGATCCGGAGCTGATGGGGGAGGTAATTTCGGTCATCCGGGAGCTGGCGGCATCCGGCATGACCATGGTCATCGTGACCCATGAAATGAGCTTTGCCCGCAGCGTGGCAAGCAAGGTGATCTTTTTGGAGAACGGTCAGATTGTGGAAAGCGGTCCGGCCAAAGAGTTCTTCGAGAACCCAAAGGAAGCACGCACCAGAGAATTTTTAAAATCCATATATACCAGATAATACCGGACTCTGCCCGGTATATTATTCCAGCGCCGGCTTGGCCGGCAGAAAAACATGAGCGACAACCAGGACATCAAAAAAAGAATGGACGATCTGTACGCGCAGATCGAGTATCACAGCAACCGCTACTATAACGACGACGACCCGGAAATTTCGGATTTCGCATACGACGCCCTGACGCGGGAGCTGCGGCAGCTGGAGGCGGCGTATCCGCAATTTGCCCGGACGGACTCTCTGGCCACCCAAAAGGTGGGCGGCACGGCCCGGCGGGAATTCCGCAAGGTAGCGCACGACGTGCCGGTGATCTCCCTGCAGGATGTGTTCAGCCGGGAAGAGGTGATTTCCTTTGCGGAGGGCATTCTGGACCAGTATCCGGATGCGCGTTTTAACGTGGAGAAGAAAATCGACGGTCTGACCCTGGTGCTGCGCTA
>JAZUKP010000128.1:0-3817 GCA_045643345.1 Anaerovoracaceae bacterium
TCACCTTCCATACCGTCTTCGGTAAGATCGGGGTCTTCGGAGGCATCCCAGCCGCTGAATACATAGGTTCCCGGTACGCCGTCCTTTTCGCCCGGAATCTTTGTGTCTTCGTCATAGGTTCCGTCCAGAGCCGGATCATCGTGCCAAATATAGTCATTTCCGTCTGTCGGAAGCTCTGCGCCCTCCGGAATGTCCCCGGACCATTCGTAATCTACGTGATAGGTCTTATTGTTGACTACCGTAAAGTTCTGCTGTGTTTCGCTGAAATAGAAGGTAATCGGATTCTCTCCTTCAGGCAGATAGCCCTCGGGAACAGTTTCTGTAAGCGTGTAGGCATCGTCGGCAGTTCCGTAAGGAATTCCGCTGATTACAGCATCGCCGTTGGGGTCTGTTTCCGCACTGATGCTGAATGCGCCGTGAATAGAGGATGTGCCGGCTGCAGTAAACGTAACGCCCGCCATGGGATTTCCGTCCTGATCTTCCTTATGAATCTTTATGGAGGAAGTAATGGGCATGTAGAAGGCCGCCGCATAGTGCCCACTGTTTCCTTTTTCCAGGGTGTATACGACCTTGCCTTCCGAAAGCTTCTCAAGCAGGGATACGGTAATTGCAGCGCCGGCATCGTTCTTTCCATCCAAAGCGCCGGTGGGGTCTTCGGAGCCGTACTTTGTGGAGTAGTTCATGCCCACAAGCCGGAATCCTTCCTTTGCACCAACACTGAATGTCGTCGGCTTCAGATTCGTGTAGAAACGGGTAACATACTTCTGGGTGCCGTACTTTATGTCTTCCTCAGACCAACTGATGACAGAATCATCGGCAGATTCGGTCATGGAAATGCGGCCGCCCTTGTCGGAAACGGTCCATGTATCGGAAACCTTGCTGTTTTCGTTATCATAGAGCTTGGTCAGAGGCCGGATGGCGATGGTGCTGGTTCCGCCATAAAGAGTGGTGCCGCACTGACCGCCGGCCCATTTTATAGTATTTTCGGGCGTTACCTGAATGGCAAAGCCGCTGTAAATGGATTCGGTATTATTGTTTGCTGCGGTCGGCGTCGTTACTGCAGTGCCGCGGAAAAGCAGTCCGCTGGTTCCCTGAGAAACGTACAGCAGGTTTTTAAGATCGCTGCTGCTTGTGCCGGCAGCACGGGTAATGAAGGCTTTGGAGACAATATAGTCGGAATCGATTTCCACTCTCTCGGAATAGGGTCCGTCATAGGTGGCCGCAGAGTTCGGAGATACACCCTTCATGTCTCTGGAACCGGTATCCAGGTCTGTGAAGGAGATATTCAGCTTTCCGGGAATTGCCGGGTCGGTGTCCGCAATGGTCATGGTTACGGTCATGGAAACACCGCCCTGGTAGAAATTGTGAGACTTGATTTCTTCCAGAGTCTGTCCTGCTTCGATCTCTTCTTTAGTGAATGTTTTATCAAACATCAGCGAGCAGGCAGATATGGCGCCAGCCAACAAAGTAACGCTCTTGGCGGTTCTTGGCGTGGAACCCGTGGTCTCTCCGGAGAAGTTCTGGATGGTAATGTTGCTGAAAGTCAGCGTTACATTGTGGGAGTTTCCCGCAGCGTCAATCGCCGCGCCTTTAAAAGTAAGATCAAAGACCTTACCGTTCATGGTAACTTTTTCGCCCGGTTCGATGATATCGTCAAAGATGATTGCATTTACAGCATTATTATTGTCCATAGACGCATTGCTGTAATAATCTCTGTTTTTAATCCTGACATCGTAGGCAGTAAAGCCGATCTGATAAGATCCGCCCACCCGCAGATAGGAAGGATAGATGCGATAGGTCGCAAAGGGCATGTCGTAAGCAAAGGTGTCAGCATCACCGCCCTGGTGGACCTGGTCCGCCACAGCACTGTCAACGCCGGGGGTCAATGCAAATGCCGGAACCGTAAACGAGAAGAATACGGCAAGGCATAATGCCAGACTTAGAATTTTCTTTTTCATTCTCCAACCTCCGAAAAATTGGCATGCAAAGCTGCAATTCTTAAAACATTACATCTGCATGCCGATAAAAATCTTACAATATCTTAATCATTCTACATAATCATATCGTTCATAGCAAGTTCTTTTTAAATATTCAATGAACAATACGCTACAGCTCCCAGTCAGTCTTTTCCCAGCTGAAGTCCGCATCTTCTCTTCCGAAATGTCCGTAGGCTGCGGTCTTGCGGTAAATGGGCCGGCGCAGATCCAGGCGCTCGATAATGGCTCTGGGACGGAAATCAAACTTTTCCGCCACGATGTCCGCAATCTTTTCGTCCGAATATTTTCCCGTACCCCGGGTGTCTACCATAATGGAAACCGGCTCTGCCACGCCGATGGCGTAAGCCAGCTGAATTTCGCACTTCTCCGCAAGGCCTGCCGCCACCACGTTCTTGGCCGCATATCTGGCTGCATAGGCTCCGGAACGGTCTACCTTCGTGGGGTCCTTGCCGGAGAAAGCGCCGCCGCCGTGACGGGCATAACCGCCGTAGGTATCCACGATAATCTTGCGGCCGGTCAGTCCGGTATCGCCCATGGGTCCGCCAATCACAAAGCGGCCGGTGGGGTTGACCAGAAATTTTGTATTTTCATCCAGAAGCGCTGCCGGAATAATCGGTGTGATTACCTGCCGGATCAGGTCTTCCCTGATCTGCTCCTGAGAAACGTCTTCGTCGTGCTGGGCGGAAATCAGAACGGTATCAATGCGGAAAGGAACGCCCGCCTCGTCACATTCCACGGTAACCTGGGTCTTGCCGTCCGGTCTTAAATAAGAAATCAGTCCGCTTTTACGCACCTGTGTGAGGCGGTAGGCCAGCTTATGGGCCGCAGAAATGGCCAGCGGCATCAGCTCCGGGGTTTCTTTGCAGGCATAACCGAACATAATGCCCTGGTCGCCGGCACCGTCCACATCCACACCCATGGCAATGTCTGCGGACTGGGCGTCGATGGAACTGACAAAACGACAGTTGGTATCAAAACCGTATTCCGGCCGGGTATAGCCGATGTCTGCGATTACTTTCCGGGCAATGGCCTCGTAGTCCAGGCTGCCGGCGGTGGTGATTTCGCCCATAACAAAGCACTGGCCGGTGGTTACGAAAGTTTCCGCCGCCACTCTGCTGCGGGGATCCTGACGCAGGGCTTCGTCTAAAATGGCATCGGAGATCTGATCGCAGATTTTATCCGGATGTCCTTCCGTTACGGATTCGGATGTAAAGTATTTTTTCATATTGTCCTTTCTGCGAGGCAATAAAAAACCTCGCCGAAAGACGAGGTTCAAGTTTTCTTCCTCATCTTCCAGATTGCTCTGTAGGATTTGGCACCTTGGCTTCTGCCAGGTTGCCGGACTTCATCGGGCCTATTCCCTCCATCACTCTTGATGAGCTTATTCAATTGCGCTAGGAAAGTATATCACAAGAAAAACTCTTGTCAACCCAAACCCGCAAAAAACGGCTTTTACACCAGGCCCTCCGCGATGAGCCACTCCGCCGCCGCAATTCTGCCCGCCAGTACCTTCTTCAGCGAAGCGGGAATCTTGAGCTTCGGATTCTTTTTCAGAAGGTCGCAGAGCGCCAGCAGGCTGATTTTTTCGCCCAGTTCCTTTACGCTGCTGCTCTTGCGCTTTTCCAGAGCAATCTGAATCTTTGCCTTTTCCAGAAATACATTCCGGGTGTAAATAATGCAGGGGTCCATATCCAGACAGTCTCCGGCTTCTTCCATGGCCTTCATCTGCTTAATGGTAAATTCTCCCTTGACGAAGGTGAATTTTGAGCCGCAGAACGCACCGAAGGCCTTCATGGCATCCAGATAACCCAGGCGCATAA
>JAZUKP010000129.1:0-7389 GCA_045643345.1 Anaerovoracaceae bacterium
CCACGACAAAGACCGGTTTCTATTGCCAGCCGATCCGTCAAATCAATTTGACCGTTTCTTTTAATGTAGTTCATATCTGCTCCTATACTTGCAGATAGGGCTCACCAAAGAATCTATCAAACATCATTGCACGAGTAAACAAGACCTCTTTGGCACTCTTCAGTCACCCAAAACACAGGTTTAGTTTTTCATTTTGACTTTGCCCCCTTATTCCATTATAGTAAAAGCCCATGCAAAAATCTGCACAGGCTCTGAAAAAATCAGTAACAATTTTCTGCGCCGCAGCGCATATTTGAGAACACAAAAACAACCAAAGAAAAACACAGCAAACCGAAGCACCTTTCCTTCGTTTTTCCATCTTGTTTCCCGGCCTCTTTATGATATAATTTATCGTGAAATAATGTGTTATCAATGTTGTGTCTTCGATTTATGCAGGCCCAACGGGCTTGCATAAACTATGGGCAGAAGAAGCAATTCTCCTACCTGCCGTGTTTGCAAAGAAGACTGTTTTTTAAGCAGTCCTTTGTTTAAGTACTGCAGGAAGGAGTTTTTTTATGTACGGTTATTGGAACAAGCTCTGCCGCGTAAATCTGACAAACCAGACTTGGACAGCAGAGGACATCAAGGACGAAGATCTGAAGCTTCTGCTGGGCGGAACCGCTTTCGGATGCAAGATTCTGCTCGAAGAAACCCCGGCAAAGGTTGACCCGCTCTCCCCGGAAAACAAGATCATCTTCGCTTTGGGCCCGGTGCAGGCACCGAAGTTCTTCCCCGGAAACGCAAAGTGGAGCGTCATTACAAAGAGCCCGCTGACCGGAACCTTTATGGATAGTGCAGGAACAGGCTCCTGGGCTCCGCAGCTCAAGAAGGCAGGATTTGATGCTCTGGTCATCGAAGGAAAGTCCGAAAAGCCGGTATGGCTTTACATCAACGACAACGGCGTGGAATTCCGCGACGCAGCAGAACTCTGGGGTCTCGACACCATCGAAACTTCCGAAAAGATCAAGGAAATCCTCGGAGACAAGAGAGTCAACGCAGTCAACATCGGCCCGGCCGGTGAAATCATGAACCCCATCGCAAACATTACCTGTGACGGTCACTCTTTCGCAGGCAGAGGCGGTGCAGGCGCCGTTATGGGTTCCAAGAACCTGAAGGCTGTTGCTGCATGGGGCACCAAGCAGTGCGAAATCGCAGATCCGGAAGCCTGCGATAAGTGGGCTAAGGAGATGTTCAAGACCCTCCACGAAGCCACCGCAACCGCAGAAGGCACACCTTCCGTTATGGTAGGCATGGAAGAAATCGGCGACTCCCCCATCCGTTACTGGAGAGGCGACGTATGGCACAAGGGTGCGGAAACCATCGGTACCCCCAGATACACCCAGGTGCTGAACGTAAAGCCGCTGCCCTGCCAGAACTGCCCGGTAGGCTGCCACAGACACATTGACATTACTTTAAAGAACGGCGAAAAACTGGCAGGCAACGGTCCGGAATACGAGACACTGGGAACCATGGGTTCCGGTCTGTGCATCGACGACCTGGAAGCCATCTGCATCGCAAACGATATCTGCAACAGAGCAGGTGTTGACACCATTTCCGCAGGTTCCTACATCGGATTCCTTACCGAATGCTACGAAGCATCCCTGATTTCCGCAGAAGAAATCGGCATGGTTCCCCACTTCGGCGATCCGGAAACTCTGCTGGGACTCATCGACAAGATCGTTAAGAACGAAGGTATCGGCGCATACTTTAAGAAGGGTATCCGCGGCGCAGCGGAAATCATCGGAGGAGATGCCAAGGATATCGCAGTAGAAACCAAGAACATGGACTATCCGGCACACGATCCGAGAGCGGTCTTCGGCAACTTCGTAAACTACGCAGTAGGTCCGAGAGGCGCCTGCCACGAAAGAGGCGACGTTCAGGCCATCGCAACGGGTCTGGTATATCCGGAAGTTGGTCTGGAAGAAGTAGGCGACAGATTCTCCGTAGCAGACGGCCCCCAGATGGCAATCTACGCACAGGACGGCGCCATGATGTATAACTGCAGCACCATCTGCAAGTTCATGGTGAAGTTCGCAGGCATGACCATTACCGAATACCTGGCAGGTCTGGAAACCATCACCGGCGAAAAGTGGACCGGCAAGGACCTCTTCCTCTACGGCGAAAGATCTCTCAACCTGCAGAGACTGCTCAACGTAAGAGACGGTCTGGACAGAAAGGATGACACCATTCCGAAGAAGCTCTTCATTCCGGCAGCCGTAGGCAGCAGAGCAGGAAAAGCCCCCACAGAAGCAGAATTCAACCAGATGCTGGACGAATATTATGCAAAGAGAGGCTGGACCAACGAAGGCATCCCCACCGCAGAAAAGCTGAACGAGCTGGGCCTGGGCGAATACGCAAAGTACATTCAGTAAAATATTTCACAAAGGGACTGACAAATGGTTAAGGTCAAATATTACGGTTTCTTAAAGAAAAAGCTGCCGCAGGAGTTCGATGAAGAGGGCTTCTGCACTATGGACATCGCTGGTACCACCGTGGGCGATCTGCTGACGAGCACCGAAGTGGACCCGGGCATGCGCATGACCGTTCTGGTCAACAGCCACCGGGAAAACAAGGACTACGTGTTTGCGGACGGCGACGTAATTACCGTGATGCCCCTGGTGGCCGGCGGCTGATTTATCAACATAGGAGGTAGAATATGCTCAAAACGAAAGTCGGCAGCAGCATCAATCCGGACAACAAACTTGCCGGTAAGGAAGCTGCAAAGAAGGCCCGTCTTGCAGGTGCCAAGGTTGGATTCCTGTTCACATCTGTAGTCATGGACCAGAAAAAAGTTCTCGCAGGTATTAAGGAAGTCGCTGACGTGCCTGTACTCGGCTGCACATCCAGTGCGGCAATTGCAACCCACGAAGGTTACTTCAACGCAGAAACCGGATATGCAGGCATCATGAGCTTCTCCGGAGATTTCGAAGTAGGCGTTGCAGGCAGAGCAAAGAAGGAAGGTGAAGACGCCAGAGCCATCGGCAGAGAGCTGGCAAAGAAGGCTGTAAAGCAGCTGAACGGAGCCAAGCCGTCTTACTTCTTCATGACCGCAAGCCCGGCAGAGGAAGAAGCCTATGCAAAGGGTGTTATGGACGTTACCGGAACCATTCCGCTCTTCGGCGGAAGCGCTGCAGACAACACCGTAGAAGGCAAGTGGAGCATTTTCTGCGGAAACAAGATCTTTGCAGACGGCTGCGCCATCGCAGTATTTGCCAAGGATGAATCCATGACCAACCTCTACACCGGCGAATTCGAAGAAACCGAAGACTGCGGCATCATCACCAAGGTGATCGGCGACAGATGCCTGGCAGAAATCGACGGCGTTCCGGCAGTCAAGAAGTACTGCAAGTGGACCGGCAAGAAGCAGGCTGACGTAATGGGAGGCGATCTCCTGGCAGCAACCATCTTCGACCCGCTGGGCGTAAAAGACCCCATCGGCAGCGTAACTGCAATCCGCCACCCCATGTTCGCCAATGACGACCTGTCCATGAACATCGGCGCAAACCTGAAAGAGCACACCGCAATCTGCCACATGCATCTGACACCCCAGGGCATGATCGATGCCAACCCGGCAGCGATCAAGAAGCTGGAAGCATTAATGCCCAAGAAGCCCCAGGGACTCTTCCTGGTTCACTGCGGCGGCAGAAGACTGGGTCTGCAGCTCCAGGGCGTAGAAGAACAGATCTGGCCGGCAGTAAAAGCGGTTACCGGCGACACCGAATTCCTGATGGTATTTACCTTCGGTGAATACGGCAGCGCAGACCACAGCGGCAACACCGTAGGCGGACTGTCCCTCTCCTACACCGGATTTGCAAAATAAATCAAAAGCTTTCAAGGCAGCCCTTCGGGGCTGTCTTTTTTTCACCCAACTGCCTGCAAAAGCACCAATTGGGCACATTTTTTGTCAAAAAGTCCCTGGTTTTCGCTGATTTTGTATGCCCACCCGGCACTGTTGCCGGCGATTGGGTGAATTTTCTTCAGAAAACCTCGCAAAACCAACATTTGAGGTCGTGACCACTGCCGCCATCAAAAATCCCGAAGCAAAAGCTTCGGGATAACTTTTATTTCGGTCGGCCGAAGAGCCAACCGGTACGGCTTTGCAGGTGCCGCAGCTTAAATCTTCGAATAGGAGAACTGTCCGTCGGAAACCACGGTTCCGTCGGCATGGGTCAGTTCCACGTCCACGATGCAGGTCCGGGAACCCCGGTGACGCAGGGTCGCTCTGGCATAAAGCATACCGTCCGGCTCCTCGGTGCTGACGTAATACTACATGCTGCAGTTCTGAGTTACGTAGGTGCAGCCGTTGGCCCGGGCGCAGGCACCCGCCACCGCGTCGGACAGGGCGTTGTAAGCGCCGCCGGTCATGTGACCCAGCAGGTCCGTCAGCTCCTTCCGATAAGCCAGCTGCCCGAAAGCGGAATTCTCATCCGCGGAAAGCACCTGAATGCCCAGAAGCGCCGAGAAGGGCTGCTGCTCCGGCTGATACGCAGTGTTTTCTGCAGCGGTCTGCTGCACTTCGTTTTCTGTTTTGTTGTGGTTCTGATCCATCGTTCCTTTCCCTTCGCTGAGTTTTCCGGTCCCTGCCCTAGAACAGTTTTCCGGGGTTGAGGATGCCGTTGGGGTCAAAGGCTTTCTTGATGCCCCGCATCAGCTCGATCTGGTCTTCGCCCAGAGCTTCTGCCATGAATCCCTTCTTGGCGTAGCCGATGCCGTGCTCGCCGGAAACCTGACCGGCCAGTTCCTTGGCCTTACTATACATCAGATCGAAGGCCTTGGCCAGCTTTTCCTTCCACTCCGCTTCTTCCTTGCCGTCGCGGCAGACGTAAACGTGCAGATTGCCGTCGCCTGCGTGACCGAAGGACGGAATACGGATGTTCAGCTGACGGGAAATTTCGTGGGTGTATTCGATAAATTCCGCAACCCGCTTTCTGGGAACGACTACGTCGCATTCGTCCATTTCGTCGGTGGAAGCTTTAATTGCCTCCAGGAAGGCTCCTCTCGGGGTCCAGACGGACTCCTTGCGCTCGTCGGTATCCACGAAGAACGCATCCTTGGCGCCCAGAGAAATTACCAAATCGGCCACCTTGGCAAACTCGCTGTCGATGACGGTCTTGGTGCTGCCATCCACGGTCAGAAGCAGATAAGCCGGCGCGGAGGTATCCGGGAACTTTCTGCCCAGATAAACTTCCGCAAAGTGAATGGCACTCTGTTCGAAGAATTCGATGGCGGTTAAAGAAGCCTTGCTCTTGATCAGCGCCGGAACGGCTTCGATGGCCGCTTCGATGGTGGGGAAGGGTACCAGCATGCTGACGGAGAATTCGGGCAGCGGAACCAGCTTTAAGACGGCCTCGGTAATGACGCCCAGGGTTCCTTCGGAGCCCACCATCAGGTGCAGCAGGCTGTAGCCGGTGGAGTTCTTAACCACTTTTCCGCCCAGCTTTACCACCTTGCCGGAAGGCAGAACCACGGTCAGTCCCAGCACGTAATCTCTGGTGACCCCGTATTTTACGGCTCTCATGCCGCCTGCGTTGGTGGAAATATTGCCGCCGATGGTGGCGGACTTTTCGCCCGGATCCGGCGGATAAAGGAAGTTATTGTTCTGCGCAAAGGCAGCCAGATCCATGAGCAGTACGCCCGGCTGTACGGTGACGGTCAGGTTTTCTTCGTCCAGTTCCAGGATCTTGTTCATGCCGGTGGTCACCAGCATGATGCCGTGGTGCAGGGCAACGGAGGAGCCTACCAGACCCGTGCCGGAACCTCTGCAGACCACCGGAATGCAGTGCTCGTTGGCGTAGGTCATTACGGCGGAAACTTCTTCCGTGGACAGTACGTTTACCAGTACGTCCGGATTGCTCTCCACACCGCCCAGTTCGTCATGATAAAAATCGTGGGATATTGCATCGCCCGTAAGAACCCGGGACTTATCGGTGACGGACTCCAGATATGCGACGACTTCAGGGGTTACTTTTCCGTATTCGCTCATGTCAGCATTCCTCCTTGATTTTTTCGATTAAAGCGGGGACGATTTCGTACAGGTCGCCCACGAAGCATTCGTGTGCAATATCGAAAATCGGGGCATCCGGATCGCTGTTGACGGCGATGATGCGCTCGGAGGAACGCATACCGGCGGCAAACTGAACCGCACCGGAAATTCCCAGGGTAATGATCAGCTTCGGCTTTACGGTACGGCCGGAAAGACCGATCTGCTGTTTTGCGTCAAACCAGCCGGCTTCCACCAGCGGTCTGGTGCAGGCCAGCTTGGCGCCGATGGCGTCTGCCAGCTGCTGTGCCAGGGCGATGTCGTCCTTGGACTTGATGCCGCGGCCCACAGCTACGATGGTGTCGGCGTCGGAGATGTCCACTTCGGTTTCCTTGGCGATCTTGCCCGTTACGAAGCTGCGGCTTTCCAGCATCTGGGGGCTGGTCTCCATGCGCACGATTTCGCCGGTGGGTTCCACAGTTTCGGCCTTGGAGAAGATCTTATACCGCACGGTGCAGAACTGGGGCCGGGTATTCGGGGTGACGATTTCCGCCATGATGTTGCCGCCGAATGCCGGACGGATCTGTACCAGGTCTGTATTTTCGCACATTTCCAGCATGGTGCAGTCTGCGGTCAGTCCGGTGTGGACTCTGGCCGCCACCTTCGGAGCCAGAGAACGGCCCACCAGAGTAGCACCGACCAGGATGGAAGAAGGTTTTACTTTGTCAATGAAATCGGTGAATGCGTTGGCGTATGGTCCGATCAAAAAGTCCTTCATGGCCGGATCATCGTAGCAGAAGACCTTGGAAACCCCGTAGGTCAGCAGTTCCTCTGCCGCAGCCTGAACGTCCTGTCCGATGAGCAGAGCGTATACCGGATGTCCGGTTACCTTGGTCAGCTGGAAGGCCTTGCCGATCAGTTCCGGAACCACCGGATGAATCTTGCCGGAAACCACTTCCGCGTATACCGCAACGCCGGTCCACAGGCTCTTGTCCACGGCAGCCGCCTTGGGCTCTTCTTCGTAGGTAATGCAGCCTTCCGGACCTTTTTTTACACACATTTTGCAGAGCTTGCAGCCTGCGGAGATGTCCAGTTTTCCGTCTTCATAGCTCATCGCGCCGAAGGGGCAGACTTCCATAAGCAGCTGCGCTTCCGCAGCGCCGATTTTTTCCTGATGAATAATAAGTCCCATAGTGCCCTCCTATACGTATTTTCCTGTTTTCAGAATAGAAAACAGTTCCTCTGTCAGCACGGACGGCTCGCCGCTGTGCATGGTTCTGGATGTATTCTTTTCCGGCGGGAAAATCCGGCGTACCTGGGTGGGAGAACCCTTCAGGCCGCACTTTTCAAAATCTATATTGTCGAAGGAT
>JAZUKP010000130.1:0-3022 GCA_045643345.1 Anaerovoracaceae bacterium
GCCGCAGATAGAGCTGGATGAACATGTAAATGCGTATAGAATCTTCATATTGTGTGATATTTTAATCAATATTATGTGCGCTGTCAATAATAAATTGTGAATAAATTTGTTTTTATCAAACAGTTACAGCAAAAGCTCCGCAATCTGTACCGCATTGGTAGCGGCACCCTTGCGAATCTGATCGCCGCAGCACCAGAGGGCAAGCCCGCCGTTTGCCAGATCCTCCCGGATTCTGCCCACAAAGACCGTGTCCAGATCAGAGGAAAGCAGGGGCGTGGGAAATACGTTTTCCGCCGTATTGTCCAGTACTTTGCAGCCGGGAGCCGCTCCAATGGCCGCCCGGGCTTCATCCGGGCTGACCGGACTTTCGGTCTGCAGATTGATGCTGATGGAGTGACTGCGGAATACCGGAACCCGCACGCAGGTGCAGGATACCTTCATCTCCGGATTGTGCAGGATTTTGCGGCCTTCGTTTAAGAGCTTCATCTCTTCCTTTGTATAGCCGTTGTCCGTTGCGTCGCCGATTTTCGGAATCAGGTTGAAGGCGATCTGCTGGGAGAAGGCTTTGATCTGATAGTTTTCCGCGTTCGGATAGGCCGCCGCCTGCTGCTCCAGCTCTGCCAGTCCCGCTTTTCCCGCGCCGGACACCGCCTGATAGGTAGAAGCGGTCATGGTCCGGATGGGGCTCAGCCTGGCGATGGCGTTTACTGCCACCATGGCGATAATGGTAACGCAGTTGGGGTTGGCAATAATGCCGCTGTGCAGCTTAACGTCCTCCGGATTCACCTCCGGCACCACCAGGGGCACCGACGGATCCAGCCGGAAGGCGCTGGAATTATCCACAAACACTGCGCCTGTCTGCCGGATGGCCGGTGCAAAGCGCTTCGCCACGTCGTTTTCCGCGGCGCCCAGCACCAGGTCCATGCCTGCAAAACTGTCGTCTGCCGCTTCTTCGTACGTATATTCTTTTCCGCGGAATATGGTCTTCTTTCCCGCACTGGAGGGGCCGGAAAGCAGTTTCAGACTGTCGATGGGGAAGTTTCTTTCCGCCAGGACCTTCAGCATTTCCTGACCTACGACGCCGCTGGCGCCCAATATTGCTACGTTCATTTTGCTACCTCTTTGTAAAACTGCTGCAGAGCACCTGCACGGCTTTTTCGTAATCTTCGTCCGCCACGCCGATGAGAATGTTCAGCTCCTTGGCTCCCTGGGAAATCAGCCGGATGTTGATATTGTTTTCGCCCAATGCGCCGAAAATCATGCCGGAAATACCGGGCCGCAGTACCATGCGCCGGGAAACGCAGGCAATCAGGGAGATTCCTTCGGTAATGTGAACGCTGCCTTCGCCGGTAAGCGCCTCAATCTCCGCCGCGATACCGTAGAGGGACTGCTTGGCCACGTCTCCGTGAATAACCACGGTAAAGGCATCCAGACCTGCGTTGATCTGCTCCGGCTTAATACCCCGCAGCGCGAAAATTTTCAGTGCATCCCGCAGGGTGCCTACCTCCATATTGTCCTGCTTTACGTCAATCAGCGTGAAATTTTTTCTGCCGGTGATGCCGGTAATATAGAACTTTTGATCCAGCGGATCGTCGGCAAAGCTTTCATCGATAAAGGTTCCTTCCATTTCCGGGTGGTTGGTATCCCGGATATTGATGGGAATTCCCGCCGTTTTCACCGGATAAACCGATGCTTCGTGCAGTACCTTGGCACCCATGTAGGTCAGTTCCCGCAGCTCGTCATAGGTGATTTTCGGAATGGGCAGGGGGTCTTTTACGATAGTGGGATCTGCCATCAGAATGCCGGGCACATCGGTCCAGTTTTCGTACACGTCTGCCTGCAGCGCTGCGGCACATACCGCGCCGGTAATATCGGAGCCGCCCCGGCTCATCAGTGCTGTGGACCCGTCGGGCAAAAGACCGAAGAACCCCGGAACCACCATCTTTCCGCCGTACTGATGGAAGGCAATCTGCAGAGCTTCGTGGCTTTTTTGCGTATCGATGCTTCCATCGTAATTCAGATAGATGCAGTCCTCCGCACAGGCCCAGCCCAGATAAGCTGCCATCAGACGGGCGCACAGGGCCTCGCCTCTGGACACCAGATAGCTTTCCGGTGCACCGCTTTTCAGCTTGGCGTCGATTTCCGCAAAAGCATCATCCATATTTACTTCGATGCCCAAATCTGCGGCAATTTCCAGATAGCGGTCTTTTACCGTTTCCAGCATATTGTGGTAATCCACACCGTATTTAATGTGGGCGTAGCTCAGATAGAGCAGGTCCGTAATCTTGTTGTCTCCGGAAAAGCGCTTTCCGGGGGCACTGACTACGATGACCTTTCGGTCCGGATCCGCCGTAATAATATTCTTTACTTTTTCAAACTGCTGGGCGTTGGCAAGGCTGCTTCCGCCGAATTTTGCAACTTTAAGCATATTTTTCTAAAATCTCCTCGATATCTTCCGCAACATTGGCTCCCGTGGGGCCGCTTCCCGCGCCCATGCCCCGGAAACTGATTCTGCCGCTTTGGGCGGCTTCGAAATAAAACAGATTTTCCGCACCGGAAAGCTGGTAAGCAGGGTGCTCCGGACCTACAAGCCTTGGCTTGATCTCCGCCCGGATGCCTCCCGGTGTCATTTCCGCGCTGCCCAGCAGGCGGTAAACCAGACCCTGTTTTTTCGCTTCCTTTATATCTGCCCGGGTAATGCCGGTGATGCCCTCCGTGGGGATGGACAGGGGATCCAGGGCGCCGCCCCAGGCCACATTGCAGGAAATTGCCAGCTTGGCCCGCACATCGTAGCCCATTACGTCCGCCGTGGGATCTGCCTCCGCATAACCCAGTGCCTGGGCCTGCTGCAGTGCCTGATCAAAGTCCATGTCTTCGGTCTGCATTTTGTCCAGAATGTAGTTGGTGGTGCCGTTCATGACGCCGCCCAGACGCAGAATTTCGTCGGTTTTTGCGGTGCGCTTCAGATTGCGGATCCAGGGAATGCCGCCTCCCGCCGTTGCCGAATAGAGCAGGGCAAGAC
>JAZUKP010000131.1:0-6691 GCA_045643345.1 Anaerovoracaceae bacterium
CATCTGCACCGCACCCACCGTGCGTCAGGATCTTGCCATCGAAGAAGACTACGTGGAAGAAGTGGCCAGAATGTACGGCTACGACAAGCTGCCGGTAAGCATCCCCAAGAGCTCCAATACCGCCAAGTATCTGGGCCTGCAGGAATACCGCAACACTGCCAAGAAGGTGCTGGCCGGCCTGGGCATCGACGAAGCCCTGACCTACAGCTTTGTCAGCCCCAAGGCACTGGACAAGGTATTTATTCCGTCAGATTCCTACCGCCGTCAGCAGGTGAAGATCCTGAACCCTCTGGGCGATGAAACCTCCGTGATGAGAACCGTTCTTCTGCCCAATCTGATGGACGTGCTCTACACCAACTATTCCCGCTCCAACGAGGACGTAAAGGTATACGAGCTGGGCAACACCTTCTTCGATAACCATAAGGCAGACAACGGCACTCTTCCGGAAGAACGGGATGCCCTGTGCATCGCCGCCTACGGCAAGAACGAAAACTTCTACGTAATGAAGGGCAGAGTGGAAGAACTCTTCGCCGCCTTCGGATTTACCGCAGAATTCCGCACCCGGAAGGAAAACAAGTCCTTCCACCCGGGCAGATGCGCCGATATGTATCTGGGCGAAACCTTCCTGGGCACTCTGGGACAGGTGCATCCGGACGTATGCGAAAACTAC
Organism: Anaerovoracaceae bacterium; assembly: GCA_045643345.1. GTDB lineage: Bacteria > Bacillota > Clostridia > Peptostreptococcales > Anaerovoracaceae > RUG13409. Next base: position 671 of record JAZUKP010000131.1, read on the forward strand.
GGAATCGGCACCGAGGTTTACGCGGCGGAAATCGAATTCCACGAAATCTGCAAACTGACCAGAGGAGAGCTGATCTTTAAGCCGCTGCCCAAGTTCCCGGCCATGACCAGAGACTTTGCCATGGTTGTGGACGAGGAAGTAAAGGTAGGAGATCTGGAGAAGGAAATCAAGTCCTGCGCCGGTCCGCTGCTGGAAGACGCCAAGCTCTTTGACGTTTACAGAGGCGCTCCCATCGAAGCCGGCAAAAAGAGCGTGGCCTTCAGCCTTGTTTACCGGGCTGCGGACAGAACGCTCAAGGACAGCGAAGTCAGCGAAATCAACAGCAGAGTGCTGGTTTATCTGAAGGATAAATTCAATGCCATTCTGCGTGAAATGTAATACAGAAAGGGAGAAACTATGGGCGCAAAAAACACCGTATCCGTACTGATTTGCGGACAGGAGTACACGCTTTCCGGCGATATGCCGCGGGAGTACATCATGAAGCTTGCAGACAAAGTGGATGCAAAGATGAAGGAAATCTCCGAAGGAAAAAACCAGACGCTTTCCAAAACCGCGGTTCTTGCCGCCATGCTGATTACCGATGAATATTACCGGGCAAGAGAAGATTCTGAACTTCTTCTGGAGGAAAACGACAAGCTGGAAAATCAGGCAGCCAATTACGAGAAGCTCTGGGAAGAAGCAAAGGCCAGCTTTACCTCTTTCAAAGCCGAACAGGACAACCTGATTGAGCAGCTGCGGGCAAAGGTTGCGGAGCAGGAAGAGTATATCGAAGCTTCCAAGACCATTACGCCGGAATCCCAGAAGCGCATCGACGAGCTGGAAAACAGATGCCGGGATATTGAAAGCAGTTTCTTCGATCTGCAGATGGAAAACATTCGTCTGAAAAACGAAGTGGAAAAATACAAAAGAGCAGAATATTAATTTATGGACCAAAAGGCACTACGCGTTCTTGAATACAACAAAATAATCGATATGCTCTGCAAAGAGTGCAGCAGCGGAATGACCCGGGAGGAGGCAAAGAATCTTTTGCCTTCTACCGATATCGGCGAAATCCGGGATGCGCTTGCGCAGACGCAGGAAGCGGTTACGGTGATTATGCGCAAGGGTGCTCCGCCTTTAGGGAACTTTTACGACGTATCCGGCCTTGCGCATCTTGCGGCCAAAGAGGGGACTTTAAGTCACAAGCAGCTTCTGGAAGTTGCTTATAACCTGCAGGCTGCAAGGCGCACGGCTGCTTATCTTTCCAGTGATCTGCCGGAGCTGCCCTACATCGACGGGCTGGTTTCGGCAATTTCCATTCTCCGGGGTCTGGAGGACGAAATCTACCGCTGCATCCTTTCCGAGGATGAAATGGCGGATGATGCCAGCCCGGAATTAAAGCGGCTGCGGAAGGCCATCGTCAAGCAGAACGAAAACATCCGTACCAAAATTCAGCAAATCGTAAACTCTGCGGAAAACCGCACCTTCCTGCAGGATGCCATCGTCACTCAGCGGCAGGGACGGTACGTGGTTCCGGTAAAGCTGGAGCACAAAGCAAAGCTTTCCGGCATCGTGCACGACCAGAGTTCCTCCGGCGCCACCCTCTTCGTGGAGCCTACCGCCATTGTAAACATGAACAACGAACTGCGGGAACTGGAACTGAAGGAGCACGAGGAAGTGGTTCGCATTCTGCGGGAGCTTTCCGGCAGAGTGGGAGAGGATGAAGCTCAGATCAAAGGAAATCAGAGGGTTTTGATTGCGCTGGACTTTGTTTTCGCCAAGGGCCGCCTGGCCTGCAATATGAACGCCATGTGTCCGGAAATCAACAGCCGGGGCGTCGTGCACATCCGGCGGGGCAGACATCCCCTGATCGACAAAAAGAAAGTGGTTCCCATTGACGTGGCGGTGGGGGACGGCTACCGTTCCCTGATTGTGACCGGACCTAACACCGGCGGTAAAACCGTCACCTTAAAGACTGTGGGACTCTTGTGTCTCATGGCGCAGTCCGGGCTGTTCGTGCCCGCTTCCGACGAAACCACACTGCCGATTTTCCGGAACGTGTACGCGGATATCGGCGATGAACAGAGCATCGAGCAGAGCCTTTCCACCTTCAGTTCTCACATGAACAATATCGTGAAGATTGTGAAGGGCGCGGGAAAAGGCTGCCTGGTGCTGGTGGACGAGCTGGGTGCCGGTACCGACCCCACCGAGGGCGCAGCGCTGGCCATGGCCATTCTGGAGCATCTGTACAAGCAGGGCGCAACCACCGTGGCCACCACTCACTACAACGAATTAAAGAAGTATGCAATTTCCACGGACGGCGTGCAGAACGCCTCCATGGAATTCGACGTGGAGACCCTTTCTCCCACCTACCGGCTGATTATCGGTACGCCGGGAAAATCCAATGCCTTTGAAATTTCTCAGAAGCTGGGTCTGCGCAGAGATATTATCGAAAACGCCCGCGGCCTGCTGGAAACCGGCGATATCGCCTTCGAGGATGTGCTCACGGAACTGGAAAACAGCCGAAAAGAGGCGGATAAAAAGCTGGCGGATGCAAAGCGTATGCACGAAGAAATGCTGGCGCAGAAGGAGCGTATGGACGCTCTGGAGGCCAAGCTGAAGGCCCAGCGGGAGAAATACATCGCCGACGCCAAGGAAGAAGCCCGGGAAATCGTGGAAGAAGCCCGTGCCGGCGTAGAGGAAGTGCGGGAAACCATTAAGAACGCCCAGATTTCCGACGAACTGAACCGGGCCATCGAGCAGGGACGAACCGCGCTTCGCAAGAAAAAGGAAAAATATGCCGCCAAGCTGGAAAAGCAGGAAAATGCGGAAATTCCGCGGCCCGAGGATCTGACCGTGGGCCGGCGGGTCAACGTGCTTTCCGTGGGGCAGAAGGGCGAGGTGGCCAGCGTTCCCGACGACAAGGGCAATCTGTTCGTGCAGATCGGTTCCCTGCGCTTCGGGGTGAACATTTCGGACCTGACCCTGGTAAAAGAAAACGTCACGGACAAACAGCGGGAAAAGGTCAAATACTCCCGGCTGCGTGCAGCCAAGGCAATCTCCGTGCCCACTTCCATCAACGTGGTGGGGCAGACCCTGGACGATGCCACGGCCAACGTGGAAAAGTACCTGGACGACGCCTTTTTGGCGGGTCTGGAGACGGTCACCGTGATTCACGGCAGAGGCGCAGGCATTCTGCGATCGGGTCTGCAGCAGATGTTCCGGAAAAATAAACATGTGGATTCTTTCCGCTCCGGCGGATACAAAGAGGGCGGTGACGGGGTCACCGTGGTAACGATGAAGAGGTAAAAATGATCAACGTAAAACAGCAGATTGCGGAAGTTCTGGCCCCGGCCGTATCGGTTCTGGAAGCCTCCGAAATTGAAAAACTCATAGAAATCCCGGCAGATACCAGTATGGGAGATTATGCGTTTCCCTGCTTTAAGCTGGCCAAGGCGCTGCGCAAGGCGCCGAATCTGATTGCGGCGGACGTGGCGGCAGCCATTTCCGAAAATGCGATGTTCGAAAAAGTGCAGCCGGTAAACGCCTACGTAAATATGTTTGTAAAGAAGGGCGATATGGCAGCCACTACGCTTGCTGCCGTTCTTTCCAAGGGCAGCAGCTACGGCAGTCTGGACCAGGGCAAGGGTCAGAAGGTTATTGTGGAATACAGCTCCCCCAACATCGCCAAGCCCTTCCACATCGGTCATATCCGCACCACCGTTATCGGCAACGCTCTGGCAAACATCTACAGCTTTTTGGGTTATGATGTGGTGCGCATCAACCATCTGGGCGACTACGGTACCCAGTTCGGCAAAATGATCGTGGCTTACCGCCACTGGGGCAGCAAGGAAGAAGTGGAGGCAGACCCCATCAAGACCCTGCTGGCTTACTACGTGAAGTTCCACGAAGAGGCGGAAAAGGATCCGGCTCTGGACGAAGAGGCCCGCAAGGCTTTCTACGACCTGGAGCACCAGGCACCGGAAGAAACCGCGCTCTGGCAGTGGATCCGGGACGAAAGTCTGAAGGAATTCAACCGGGTTTACGATATGCTGGGCATCGGCTTTGACTCCTACGCAGGCGAAGCTTTCTACTCCGACAAGATGCCCGCAGTCATCGAGGAACTGGAAGCAAAGGGATTGCTGCAGGAATCCCGGGGCGCACACATTGTGGACCTGGAACCCTACGGTATGCCGCCGGCCATCATTACCAAGAGCGACGGCACCTCTATTTATCTGACAAGAGACCTGGCGGCAGCATTCTACCGTCACAATACATACAATTTCGACAAGTGCATCTACGTGGTGGCTTCTCAGCAGGATCTTCATTTCCAGCAGCTGTTCAAGGTGGTGGAACTGATGGGCTACGAGTGGGCCAAGAACATGATCCACGTGAACTTCGGCATGGTCTCTTTAACGGACGGAACACTTTCCACCCGTCACGGCCGCGTGGTCTTCCTGGAAGACGTACTGAACAAGGCTGTGGAAAAGACCCGGGAAATCATCCTGGAAAAGGGCGTCAATACCGAAGATCTGGAGGAAACCTCCAAGCTGGTAGGTATCGGTGCGGTAATCTTTAAGGAGCTTTCCGCCGGCAGAATCAAGGACTACACCTTCGACTGGGACAAGGTACTGAACTTCGACGGCGAAACCGGTCCTTACGTGCAGTACACCCACGCCAGAGCCGCCTCCGTGCTGCGCAACGGCAGCTTTGCTCCGGAAAACGCAGACCCGGCAGCACTGGATTACAGCTATCTCAGCGGAGAGGCTGCAGCGGCCCTGATCAAGGACCTTTACGCCTTCCCCGAAGCAGTAGAAAAGGCAGCGGCGGACAATGAACCCTCCGTGGTGACCCGCTGCATCATCGATATCGCCCAGAGCTTCAACAAGTTCTATCACGACGAACACATCCTTACCGATAACGAGGCGGAAAAGAATGCCAAGCTGGCCCTGACCTATGCGGCCAAGCAGGTACTGGCCAACGGTCTGTCTCTCCTGGGAATGAAGGCTCCCGAAAGAATGTAATATGCAGGATCTGAAAAAGTATCTTACAAGTGAAATCAAGGATTTTCTGTTCACCGAGCTGGACGCAGGTTTTCTGGCGGCCAACGACCTGGGCTGCCTGGAAAGTGTACCCATCCCGGTGGCTTCGGCGGATTTGAAAGACTTTGTATCCGGCGGACTGTCTACCACCAAAATCGCAGACAACATGGCGCTGGTGCTGGGCGCGGATACGGGATTTAAGTACGCGGATGCTTATCTTCGCTATCTGCGTCAGCTGTTCAGCGAAAAGCTGGTGGAGGTCTTTGCCGCAAAAGCAGAGAATCTGCTGGAAAAAGAGCGCTTCCGTCCGGCGATCTGCTATCTGCGGGCGGCGCTGCTTCTTGGGCCGGAAAGCCTGCAGGCCAATTACTGCTACGCCAACGGCTGCAGAATCTGGTATCAGTCCATGGAAGGAGAGGATCAGGAAGAACTGATTTCCCTGCTGAAAGCGGATGCCAACGGCTATTTCGCCCTGGTCACCGACAAGTATCCGGACTTTGCGCCGGGCTGGTACTTCCTGGGCTACGCCTACCTGAATGCGGGTCAGTATTTGAAGGCTCAGCTGGCTTTTAATCACTATATGCAGAATGCGAAAGGACAGCCGGAAGAGGACGTGAAAGAGGTGCAGGAGCGCCTGGATGCTTTAAAGGACCCGGTTCGGCTGGAAGATGGCAAAAATCTGCTGGTGGCGGGACGCACCGAAGAGGCCCTGCAGATTCTGGAACCCTACGTGGATTCTCCCTACGGGCGCTGGTGGCCGCTGCACTTTTACCTTGCCAGGGCCTATTATCAGCTGGAATACTAAGAAGTGGCCGCAGGGGGCTTTAAAAGGGTGCTGGCCTTGGATCCGTCCAACTATGACGCCATGATGTCTCTGTCCGAAATCTATGAGATTCTGGGTGATCCGCAGAACGCGTCCAAGTACGCAAAGAAAGCGGAACTGGTTTTGAAGAATCAGCAGGAAGAAGACGAAAATATTTAGCTTTTGTTTCGAAAAGGC
>JAZUKP010000132.1:0-5206 GCA_045643345.1 Anaerovoracaceae bacterium
ATGGTGCGGCGAAAGTCCAGAGCACTGCTGTGACCGCTGTTTTTGCGGCTTTTGGTCAGTTCCCCGTTGATCTGCGAGGCGATGTTCTGGATGTACATTACCGCCTTGGGGATCTCTTTGTCCTGGAAGTCGGAAATGTCCCGGAAGATCATGCCCACCTCCGGGTCGATGGCCTGGGCGCCCAGGGCGGCGTCCTCCATCTTGATCTGCTGTTCCAGCATGTATTTGGCAAAAATCGAATGGATAAAACTGCCGTAAAGCTTATCGCTGCGGTCGGTTCCCTGATATTTTTCCTTCAGATCCCGCAGGTGCTGCTTTTCTTCCTCGGACAGCATGGAGAAGGCTTCCGTCTGCTCCTCCGTAAAGGGCTGTTCCTGCTGACTCAGCTCCTCCCGGGCTTCTTCCATAGCCTGCCGGTGCTTCAGTTCTTCCTCCTGATGCTTTTTGTCGATGGCCCGGATGGCCTCCTCGGAGAGAAAAAAGCTGTCGAAAATCCGGTCAAAGCGCAGCTGCTCGTCCCGGGACTTGGCGTACACCGCCCGGAGAGCTGTCTTTACCGCCGTCCGGTCCTCCAGACCCATATCCAGAAGAATTGCGCAGGCGTCCTCGTTTTCCTTGGGGCTGACCTCCATGCCCTCCTTGCGCAGCAGTCTTCCGAAAAGTGCCAGTTTTTCCAGGTAGACTTCCACATCAAGCATGGTGGTGATGCCCTTCTCCGTGATGGCAGCCGCAGTCGTGACCGTCTTCATGATGGCAGCCGCAGTCCTCACCGTTCTCGTGACTGCATTCGTGGCCGGCCTCGTGATTGCAGCCGCAGTCGTGACCGTGACGCTTGGCGTATTCTTCGTCGTCGATGACCTCCGGGTTTTCCGCCGCCAGTTCTTCGGTGAGCACGTCGATGTCTTCGTTATTTTTCAGCACGAAGCCCACGGTGCTGCGCATCAGATCGGGGGTAAGATCCCGCACGCCCAGGGCATCCAGGGCGGCAGCCCAATCCAAAGACTCCGCCACGGAGGGCTTCTTTAAAATCGCTTCGTTGCTGCGCAGCTTCTGCACGGCGGAAACCACCTGCACGCAGAGATGCTCGTCCACGTGAGGCAGACGGCTGCGCAGAATCGCCAGCTCTTTTTCCATGCTGGGGTATTCGATATACAGGTAGGCGCAGCGTCTTCTGAGGGCGTCGGAAATCGGCCGGGCCCGGTTGGAGGTAAGCACGATAAACGGTGTGGTTGTTGCCTTGATTGTGCCCACCTCCGGGATGGACACCTGAAAATCGGACAGAAGCTCCAGCAGGAAGGCTTCGAATTCTTCATCGGACTTGTCGATTTCGTCAATTAAAAGCACCACCGGCTTTTCGGAGCGGATGGACTTTAAAAGTGGACGTTCCAGCAGGTATTCGTCGCCGAACAGAGATTTCGTCAGACTGTCGTCGTCCTGCTTGCCCATGTTCACCTGAATGGCCAGCAGCTGCTTCTGGTAGTTCCACTCGTAGAGGGTCTTGCTTTCGTCCAGGCCCTCGTAGCACTGCATGCGCACCAGCTCCCGGTCCAGGGCCGCCGCCATAACCTTTGCAATTTCCGTCTTTCCCACGCCTGCCGCGCCCTCAATCAGCAGCGGTCTGCCCAGCTTTAAGGCCACGTACAGGGTAGTGATCAGATTATCGTCATACACGTAATGTGCTTCGTTCATTTTTTGTTTCAGTAATTCTATATCCACATTGTTCTCCTTGATTTATCGTTTTGTTTTCCGCTTTCCGAAAAACAGTTTTGTTCTTTCCGGTGAACCACTCACCCACTGTATTATACCATAAAAAAACCGTCTGCCGGAGATATTCCGTGCAGACGGTTTACCTGTATTATTTTATGCTTCGGATGTTTCTTCAGAAGGTTCCTCCAGAAGTTCCGGTTCATAATCCTCCAGCTCTTCGATTTCGCCGTCTTCGTATTCCTCTTCGGACGCTTCTTCTTCGTCCTCCAGGTCTTCCGGATCCACATATTCTCTTTCGAGAATGATCAGGCCCCATTCATCCATTTTTGCCGTGAAGAATTCTTCTTCCGCAATGTAACCGAAAAGAGATTTCGGATTGGCCTTGGCAAGAATTTCTTTGGGCAGCAGGTCTACGTAAACCAGGCTGAAATAATTAAACGTCATGCGGTACACGTTCAGCGGGTAGTGAAGATCCACTTCCGTCGGGATGGGTTTTAAGGAGAACACCACGCTCCTTTTGTTGTCCTTGTCCCGCAGGACATAATTAAAGAACACCTTGCCTTTAAAATCGTCCCAGGCAATGGTTCTGGAAAAGCCCAGTATCTGGATGGTACAGCCGTCCTTATCGAAAGTTAAAGTGCGCATCTGCAGCAGAGCGCCGTCAATCAGCATCAGCAGCTTCGGAACAATCACCACAGAAGCAAGCAGCACCCAGAATTTCGTCAGAGTCCCGGACTGCACCAGTTTTACTGCCGCAATAGGCCAGATAAGATATACCAGCCCTATCGGAAAGAATTCCAAAACAACAGGTTTTCCCTTAATAACGACTTTGTCTTCCATTTTCTACCCTTTTCCACAAAAACGATGAACTAACGACTCATAATAACATTTCTCCGCGGAAATTTCAGCAGGAATCCGGCTTATTCTTCAAATTCCTTCAGCATTTCTCCCACGGACCGGCGCATTTCCCGCGAGAAATCGGAATTGTACTTCCGCGCACAGAAAGCCTGCATCCAGTCGTCGTAGCCCCGGGACGCGGTTTTGTCCGCAAACATTTCCCGCAGCTCTGCCTCGTCCATGGTGCGGTAGCCGTTCTCGTGAACCACGTGCTTTAAAGCCACTCTGGCAGGCTTCTCGTGCTGCTCCTGCTGCTCCGTCGGATATCCGAAGACCAGCATGGCCAGCGGGAATACGTATTTGGGCAGCTGCAGCAGCTCTTTGTGATACTCGTATTTCTCCAGAATATCTCCGATGTAGCAGGAACCGATGCCGAAAGCATCCGCTGCCGTCACCGCATTCTGCGCCGCCGCCATGGCGTCCTCCGCGCCCAGCAGGAAAAAGCCGTATCCCGGTTTATCCGGATCCGCACCGGCAGCCCGGAAGGCATCGTACCACTTCTTGCAGTCGATGCAGAAAATCAGAATCATTTTCCCCTTGGCAATAAAGGGCTGGTTGTCGCAGGACACCGCCAGTTTATCCTTCAGATCCTGGTCCGTAATATCCAGGATGGTATAAAACTGCTGATTTCCGGCGGTAGGCGCCATCACCGCAGCCGTAAGAATCTGTTCCTTCACTTCCGCCGGAATCTCCCGGTCGGCGTAAGCCCGCACGGAGCTTCTTTCGTAAAGATGCTGTATAATCTCGTTCATATCTATCCGATCTTTGTGCCGCATTCCGGGCAGAACTTTGCACCGTTCAGTTCGTGACCGCAGTTGGGGCAGAACTTGATGTTGTCCGCCGGTGTGGGCTGCGCCTTGCCGCACTGGGTGCAGAACTTGGAGTTGTTCAGCGCGCCGCATTCGCACTTCCAGAAACCTTCCGGAATGACTTCTTCCGCAGGCTGAACTTCGATATCTGCTGCAATTACGGAATCGCCGGTGTAGGTAATGCTGCTCTGGTTGATTTCATCTCTGCCGAGAATGGTTCTCTTGAAGAGCTTTGCCTTTTCTTCCATGGCCAGGAAGGCTTCGGAAGTCGGAGAATCGATTTCCGCACTGCCGCTGAAATCGATGTTGATATCATCGAAATAGGGGTGATTTACGTAAACATTCACCTTGAATTTGTAAGAGTATTCAAACTTCTGCGGATCGAAGGAGATTTCCTTTCCTTCCGCGTCCTGATCCATGACTTCTTCCTTTTCCTCGTCGATGATAATCTCGATGTCTCTGACCATGCTGTAGTCAATCAGATCCGGATTGCTCTTCTGCCAGTTGGAGGATGCTACGATAAACTTTCTCGTTGCCTCGTCGATGCAGATGGTCCGTCCCGCCTCGATGGTCAGATTCGGATGGAAAGAGCCCAGATTGATTCTGTTCTGTTCTCTGTATGCCAGCTGTTCTTTAATATCCGCTACCGTGGATTTCTTTCTTCCGGTAAAAAACGGAGACAGTTTTGCCGCACATTCCTTGCAGAGATTACCGTCGCTGAGTTTCCGGTTGCCCAGCAGGCCGATGGCATTCCCGCATACGTCACAATTTTTCTTGTCAAATAAACCCATAATATTTTCCCTTCCCTTTCATGGATACAGACGCAAATATTATGGGTATTATATCAATTATCGTAATTCAGTTGCAATATGCTCTTTGCTTATTGTTCGGAAGCAGCCCGTTCCGCGCGCATCTGCGCGGATTTTTCTTCCACATCCATCCCGCTGAGAACCAGCAGGGTCATGATCGGGAAGAGCAGCGTGGGCAGCAGATAGCCCCACTTGATCACGGACAGGGTTGCAGCAGTCTGCACCGCGCCCTCTGCAAAGTTTACCTTGGCCAGGTCCACCAGAATACCGGAAAGAGCGGTTCCCAGACCGGTTCCCACCTTAATGCCCACAGACGAGCAGGAGAAAAATGCACCGGTCATTCTGCGTCCGGTCTTCAGTTCCTGATAATCGTCGGCTGCGGCAATCAGCGCATTGATGGACCCGCTCATGGGTGCCATACCCAGACCGCGGATGGCCAGACCGATCAGAACGAACAGAAATGCGTTCTTTGCAAACATCCCGCCGAAGAAGCAAATGGCTGCACCCAGCAGCGCCACGCAGTGTCCCGCAAAGGCCGATTTCCGGATGCCGAATTTCTTGGTAATGCTCGCCACAAAGGTAAGTACCACCACCGTAGGAACGTAACTGACCAGGGCAATGCTTCCCATGGCAGTCTGGCTGTTCAGGCAGTACAGCGCATAATACGAAGTAAGGCTGGAGCTGGTAAAGGACAGCAGATACATAAAGAAGTAGTAGCACAGAATCAGCAGGAAATACTTATTGGTGACCAGCGCCTTTATGGTCTGCAGAAAACCGAATTTTTCTCCGTTGTTTTGTTTTGCCCCGCCGTTTTCGTTCAGCTGCTCCTCCGGGAGCTCTCTTACCGCAAGGATCGGGACCATCAGGATCACAAAGCAAAGCACGGAAAACAGCAGTGCCACCTTGCCCCATCCCGCCTGGCCGCCGCCGAATTTTTCCACCAGCGGAACGGTAACGTACTGAATCAGAATGCCTGCCACCATG
>JAZUKP010000133.1:0-3353 GCA_045643345.1 Anaerovoracaceae bacterium
CGCCTTTAAGCATTCTCCGGTACATCAGGTGCTGGTGGAAAAGAGCGTAAAAGGCTATAAGGAAATTGAATTTGAAGTCATGCGCGACGGCAGTGACAACGCCATTACCATCTGCGGCATGGAAAACGTACACCCTGTGGACGTGAATACCGGCGACTCCATCGTGGTGGCTCCCATTCTTTCCCTCAGTGACCACGACTATAAAATGCTCAACGATCCCGCCATCAAGATCATCCGGGAACTGAAAATCGAAGGCGGATGCAACGTGCAGTTTGCTCTGAACCCGGAAAGCAGCGAATACTATCTGATTGAAGTCAATCCCAGAGTCTCCCGTTCTTCCGCCCTGGCCAGCAAAGCCAGCGGTTATCCCATCGCACGGGTCACCGCGAAGATCGCTCTGGGCATGAACCTGGACGAAATCGAAGTGGCGGGAGGCAGTGCAGCCACGGAACCGAAGCTGGATTACTTCGTGGCCAAGTTCCCGCGCTTCCCCTTTGATAAATTTACCAATGCCTCCAATATTCTGAGCACCCAGATGAAGGCCACCGGCGAAGTCATGGGCATCGGCTCTACGTTGGAGGAATGTTTCCTGAAGTCCGTCCGCTCTCTGGAAACCGGCGTCTGCCATTTCCGTCTGGCCAAGTATGATGCGGCATCGGATGCAGAGCTGCTGGACTACGTAAAGGAAACCCGGGATGACACGGTATACGCGGTATTCGAACTGCTGCGCAGAGGTCACAGCGTGGAAGAAATCCACAGAATTACCATGATCACGGAGCTTTTCCTGGAGTCCTTCTTAAAGATCGTGAACATGGAAAAGAAACTGCTGGCCAAGGTCAACGACGTTTCCGTGCTGAAAGAAGCCAAGATTATGGGCTTCTCCGACAAATACATTGCTTCTCTCTGGAACCTGAAGGAAATCGAAGTATACGAAAAGCGCAAGAAGAACGGTATTGTACCGATTTTCCGCATGGTGGATACGCTCCACACCGGAAAATACATCGCTTATCTGTATTCTTCCTACACCGGCAGCAATCAGTCCATCCACACCGACAAGAAGAAGGTGGTGGTACTGGGTGCCGGCCCCATCCGCATCGGTCAGGGCGTGGAATTCGACTATTCCACGGTGCACGCGGTGCAGACCATCAAGCGCTCCGGATACGAAGCCATTATCATCAACAATAACCCGGAAACCGTTTCCACAGACTATACCACCGCGGACAAGCTGTATTTTGAACCCCTGACCCCGGAAGACGTAATGGCCATTCTGGACTATGAGCAGCCGGAAGGCGTTATTGCCTCCTTGGGCGGGCAGACCGCCATCAACCTGGCACAGCCTCTGGTGGACAGAGGGGTTAAGATCATCGGAACCGACTGCGAAGCCATCGACCGGGCAGAGAACCGGGACAGCTTTGAGCGTTTGTTGCTGGATCTGAACATTCCGCAGCCCAACGGCAAGGCGGTAACAAAGATCGAAGACGGTATCGAAGCGGCTCACGCCCTGGGCTATCCGCTGCTGGTGCGTCCTTCCTTCGTGCTGGGCGGCAGAGCCATGCAGATCGTTGCCAACGACGAACAGCTGCGCCATTATCTGCGCACCGCCGTGGAAATCGACGAGGATAAGCCGGTTCTGGTGGATAAATACATTCAGGGTAAGGAAGTGGAAGTGGACGCCATCTGCGATGGCCAGAATGTTTTCGTTCCCGGCATTATGGAACTGGTGGAACGTACCGGCATTCACTCCGGCGACTCCATCAGCGTTTACCCGACCTTCTCCATCTCCGATAAGGTAAAGGGGATTATTCTGCAGTATGCCAAGAAACTGGGTCTGGGCATCGGCATCGTAGGTCTGTACAACATCCAGTTCATCGTGGATAAAGACGAAAACGTATACATCATCGAAGTAAATCCCCGGTCTTCCCGGACGGTACCGTTCCTTTCCAAGGCTACGGGTTACTCTCTGGCAGACATCGCCACAGAGGTAATTCTGGGCAAGACGCTGCGGGAGCAGGGCATCTTTACCATCTATCCGGAGGAAAAGAAGCGGCACTATGTAAAGGTGCCGGTATTCTCCTTCAATAAAATCAAGGGCCTGGATGCTTACCTTTCTCCGGAAATGAAGTCCACCGGCGAAGCCATCGGCTACGACGACAAGCTGAACCGCGCCCTGTACAAGGCGCTGCAGGCGGCGGGAACTCATCTGCAGAACTACGGTACCGTGTTCGTGACCGTGGCTGACAACGACAAGGCAGAGGCCCTTCCTCTGGTCCGCCGCTTCTACAACCTGGGCTTTAATATCGAAGCCACCAGCGGCACCGCGAAATTCCTGAGGGAAAACGGTATCCGCACCAGAGTGCTGGCCAAGATCAGCGACGGCAGCGAAGAAATTCCGGAATCCATCCGTCAGGGGCACATTGCATACATTATCAACACCAGTGAAGTAGGGGCTTCCGACCAGGCATCCGATGGTTATCAGATCCGTCAGACCGCCACGGAAAATAATGCCACCATGTTCACTTCCCTGGACACCGTAAGAGTACTTCTGGACGTACTGGAAGAAACCACGCTGACCATTTCCACCATTGACGCATAAGGACGGATTATGAAAGATTCAATATTTACAATTACAGAAAACAGGGCGCTGACCGCCAATGTTTATCAAATGAAACTGGAAGGGGACGTAAGCGAAATTACCGGTCCCGGACAGTTTATCAATATCAGGCTGGAGGGCCTGTTCCTGCGCCGGCCTATTTCCGTGTTTGACCTGGGCGAAAACTGGGTAAGTATCATTTATAAGGTGGTGGGAAAAGGCACGGAGCAGATGTCCGGCATGCAGCCCGGCGCAACGCTGCAGGTGCTGACCGGTCTCGGAAACGGTTACGATACCGTAAAATCCGGAGAGGCACCGCTGCTTTTGGGCGGCGGTGTGGGTGTGCCTCCGCTTTACTATCTGGCAAAAAAGCTCCTTTCCGAAGGAAAAAAAGTATCCCTTGTTCTTGGATTCAACACAGCGGAAGAGGTCTTCTGTGAAGAGGAATTCCGGGCTCTGGGCTGCAGCGTAACGGTCACCACTGCAGACGGCAGCTGCGGCGTAAAGGGTTTTGCCACGGATGCGCTGCCGGAGAACTATTCCTACGTTTATACCTGCGGTCCGGAACCCATGCTGAAGGCTGTATATAAAGCATCAAAAACTTCCGGACAGTTCAGCTTTGAAGAACGCATGGGCTGCGGTTTCGGCGCCTGCATGGGCTGCAGCTGCAAAACGATTACCGGATACAAACGCATCTGCAAAGACGGTCCGGTACTGGAAAAGGAGGAGATTTTATGGGAAGATTAAGTGTAAATCTCTGCGG
>JAZUKP010000134.1:0-18448 GCA_045643345.1 Anaerovoracaceae bacterium
CCCTTCCATCCGCTCCGCACAAATAAATAAAGCGCACCGGAAATGAGTGCCAGCCCCGTAAGAACGGGGTTCTGGCAGAACATTGCCGGTACTGTTACACACATGTAGTATAAAAATACTGCTATTGGATTGTAGTCGGAAAAGCTTTTGATGTTATTCTCCTCCGTAATTATTTCCGATATCCGCACCCAGCTCGCAGGTGTAGATCCACTCCACCAGGTCGCCCTCGGAGAGCTTTACGTCGCCGCAGCCCACGCCGGACCATTCGCCGTTCACCCGGAACATCCAGCCGGAGAGGTCTCCGTAGGTAAATTCGCCCAGGTAGTTGATGATGGAAAGGTACTTTGTCTTGCTGTTGCTCTCTATCGGAAGCTTGTAGAGTTTGGATGCAGCGATAATCTGATCAAAGGCATTCCCGCCTTCCGGAATGCTTACTTCCGCATTTTTCAGAATATAGCCGTCCAAAGGAATGTAGGATTTATCTTTGGTTGCAATGCCCTTGGAATCCGTCTTGTCCAGGATGGTCTGACAGCAGATGGTGATGTTGGTGGTAATGGCCGGACCGTCTACGTCGTTTTCTCCGTTGTAATAATCGTCAG
This sequence comes from Anaerovoracaceae bacterium, assembly GCA_045643345.1. GTDB lineage: Bacteria > Bacillota > Clostridia > Peptostreptococcales > Anaerovoracaceae > RUG13409. The sequence continues at coordinate 600 of JAZUKP010000134.1, forward strand.
GTTTTTCTACGTTGATGAAGAATACCGCGGCGGCAGCCAGAGCACCGATTAAAAGTACCGTCAGATAGGACTTCAGGCTCTTCTTTCCCTTGACCAGATTCAGTACAATGCCCAGCAGGGTAAGCCCGCCGACGGCAATGTACAGCGTAGTTTTGGGATTTTTCTTTACTTCCGGCTGGGGATCCTGCTTATTCTCGATGGGGAGATTGGGCAGCTCCGGTGTGCCGGTTTTTCCAAAGGTGAAAATAGTTCCTTTTCCCGCCTTGCACATCAGATAGCTGACGGCAGCCTGCAGGGCTTCGGCGGTGGCCATGTAGTTGCTTCCCTTGTCCTTGACGTGTTCAAAGCTGTGGTCTTTCAGCTGATAAGATTCCAGAATATCGAAGGGTGTATTTTCGCCCTTGTAGAATCTGCTGTCGTTTTCCGCATCAATGCCCAGGCAGGAGAGCAGAACGATGACCTGCGCCATGCTTTCGGAATTGGGATAACCGAAGGAGATGAACTGACCGTCTTCCTGCTGTTTCTGAGAAAGCAGAACCAGTGCGTTGTCTATGGCAAGCTTTACCTCTTCCTTTTCGTGATAGTAGGGGGCGAGGGCCTGGGCGCACATGGCGGTGGTATCCACGTCCGCGTTCTTTCCGGAAATGGCCCAGCCGTTGTCTTCCAGTTTCAGCGTCATGATTTTCTCAATCAGGATGTCCGGCGTATAATTCTTGCTGACGGCCCCGTTGGTCATCAGGTGGAGCGCAAAAATCAGGGACATAATGCCCATGTTTTCCGCAGAATCGTCTACAACGGTTTCCAGGAAGGGGGAATCGCTTTCCAGCGCCTGCAGTACAAGACCGGCCTTCAGTCTGGTGGCCGCATTGCCGATGGTGTTTTCCGCAAGATAAGCCTCTACAGCATTTTTGTAGGCGGAAAAGTCGTAGGATTCCCTGTCATACGCCAGAAGGCAAAGCACAAAAGCTTCTTCTCCGGTGAAAGGACTTTCGGTGTATTCTGTGTCCAGCAGGGTCTGCATTTGCCCCTGTCCTTCCAGAACGGAATCTGCCAGCTTCCGGGCTCTTTCACTGTCTGCATAGCAGCAGGGGGCAGAGATGCTCAGGACAAGCAAAAGGCATAGAATTGTGCTGAGTAATCTTTTCATGGGAATTCCTTATTTTACAGTTACAACGCAAACCGGTGCGACCAGTACCATGTCGTCTTTTACAGCACTGATTACATGAGATCCGGAGCCGCTTACTTCTACGGAAGCTTTTCCGCTGGCATCGGTTTTAACCTCGGTTGCCTTACCGTCTACGGTAATGACGGCGCCTTCCAGGGTAGATACCGCCGGAGCCCAGTTCTCGTCAAAGCCGAGAATGGAAAGAACCAGGTCTACTTTCTTTCCGTCGGCATTTTTCTTGTCGAAGAATGCGTAAGTATCGGAGAATCCGACGGCATCGCTGTATACGAAAGCCGCAACATAATCACCGTCTTTTACTTCGTCCAGAAGGCTCCATGCCATCTGGTCGTTCAGATAGTAGCCGGTGGACATGGTTTCTTCGCCCCAGAGCTTGGTCATGGACAGGCCGTATCCCAGATCTGCGCTGGCATAGGCCGCATCCTTATCCGGATGAAGGGCTTCGTGGGCAGCCTTTAATACTTCGTCAATATTGTATTTTCCGTCCTGATCGTAGTCCTTGAATTCCACGAATTCCGCAGCGACCTGAACTTCTCCGGCTTTTACGATGGTTACGGTTGCGCCGGGACCCTTGGGTGCTTCTTTTTCTCCGCAGGCGGCAAAGCATACGAGCATTGCCAGAACAAGCAGTACAGATAATAATTTTTTCATTTCCTTCCTCCATAAAAAATGCCTGCGACCGAACTCGCAGGCAAAATATTTTTACTTCGTTTTGTCTATTTCTCGGATTCGGCAAGAAATTTCTAATTGTTCCGGAGTTTCCTGACTTGTCCGCATTGCGGCTTTACAGTGACCTTCTCGTGAGCTTTGAACTCTTTCCCTCTGCTGCCCCGGGTGGGGCGGAACAATCGCTATTCAGTTGTGACAGCATAATCATAGCATTGTGCCTTCCGGCATTCAATGCCAAAGTGCACAATTATTTATGCAGAATTATGATTAAATGACAAAAAGTTCGTAGGCCAGAAGCAGACGGAACCTTACGGCGGCATCGTCCAGATCGCGGTTGGCCATCTCGCAGATGCGGCTGATGCGGTAAATTACGTTGTTCCGGTGCATGTGGGTGATTTCCGCGGTTTCCGTGGCTTTTCTGTCGTTGATCAGATAGACGTAAAGAAGCTCCAGATTGTTGGTATTATGCTCCTGATCGTAATTGTAAAGGGTCAGCAGGGTCTTAAAGGCCACGTTGGATTTCGCCAGTTTTTCGCTCTGGGCGGAGGCCATCATCAAATACCGGGGATAGCTGTTTTCGTAGGTGTAGACCCGGGGGTATTTCTTTGCGGTCTCGCTGGTAAAGTAGGGGTAGGTGGAGCGGTAGCCGTACTGCAGCGCCACATCTGCCTGGATTCCCGCCAGATTCAGGTCCAGAAGGCTGTGGAACTGGTCGGAAACGCCGCATTTTGCCCGGTAGTGCGCAAGAATTTCCTGCAGCATTTCCCGGATCTGGGCAAATCTGTCCCGGTTTTTGATATTCTGCACGATCAGCACAATCAGATTGCTCTTGGAGAGGGTTACTTTGGACTCCGGAATGTGGTCCTGAATCTCCTGGGAAAGCCGCTGCAGCATTACGCCGCCGCTGCCGTCTGCGGAGATTTTTACCAGCCGGAAATTCGCCTCTGCCGGAAGTCCGGAGACCTTCGCCCGTTCCACGATGGTGTCGGGACCGGGGCCGTTGCCCTCTAAAAGACTTAAAATCAGGCTGTCGTAAACGTGAGGCATCTGGTTGTTTTCCACCCACTGCCGCTCGAAGCAGACCATCAGGTGGTCAATCAGTATTTTGAACATATCCACCAGTCCGGGGGTAGGTTTTTTCTTGTCGCAGAGCATGACCACATGGGCAAAGTAGGCATTGTTGTAGTGGATTACCTTGCTTACGGTAGGATAGGCGGTAATGGCACAGCTGTCGTCTTCGTAAATGTCGTTGGCGTCCTTCCAGAACTCCGGAAGCCGGTAGGCGTTGAATTTGGAAATGGCCTCCTGATTGTAGTAGCCGTGCTTGATCAGGTCCGTGGTATGGGGGCAGTCGCAGCTTAAACCGTTGGTATAAGCCACCAGCGCAAAGGATGAGTCCGTAATGGTAATGAAGTTTCCGATGATCTGTTCGCAGAGACACAGCACATCCTGAATGGAACGCTTTCGTATCAGGAAGAAGTCCATGCCCTCGCACCAGGTGGAAACGTCAGAGAAAAGGCCCTGAAGGGTTTCGAATACGTCCAGCAATTCGCAGGGCTTTTCCAAGGCGATGACGTTCATCAGATGTCCGTCGGGGATGTCTTTCGGGGTGTTTTTGTCCGGAAGGGCAATAAAGAAAACGCCGGGCTCCGCAGGTTCTGCGGAAAGAAGCTCGGAGAGCATACCCACATAAAGATGATCCTTGGAGAAGGTCTTTTTTCGGATATTGTAAATGCTTACGGAGGATACTTTTGCGGAGGTGTCCAGAACGCGGTTGTTCGGCTCAAAGGAACTGAGCGCGTCAATGATAATATTAAGGGATAATTGCATAAGACTGCCTTCAGTAAAAAATTATTTTATAATTTGTTTAATAATATTGTAACAATTGTAATTGCTGCCGGGCCCTTTGTCAATGTTTTTTGTGATATCCTACAAAGACTGTTTAGAAGAGAGATTGTATAATAAAAGAAAAATAATCCGTGAACATTTTTATTGAAAAAAGGTCAGGTACGCGATGATTAACGAGGAAATCAGAGATGCTGTTTCCAACGGAAAGCTCGGCATGATTACCGGCGTGGTTCAGAATGCGATTGAAGAGGGCGTGGACAGCGCAGATATTCTGGATTCTATGATGGTGGCGATGGATGAGGTGGGCGATAAATTTCAGAACAATGATATTTATGTTCCCGAAATGCTCATTGCCGCAAAGACCATGGAAAGAGGTATCGCCGTACTTAAACCGAAGTTTTCGGCCAATAGCCCGAGCACGCACGGGAAGGTGATTATCGGTACGGTGGCCGGGGACCTGCACGATATCGGAAAGAATCTGGTATCTACCATGATTCAGGCGGCAGGGTTTGAGGTAATCGACCTGGGCATCGATGTTCCCTCGGAAGTTTTTCTGAAAGCGCTGAAGGAGAATCCGGACTGCAAGGTGATTGCGCTTTCCGCGCTTTTGTCCTTTACGCTGGATTCCATGCGGGAAACCGTGACGGCGATCCGGAAGACCAAAGCCGGAAAACAAGTGAAAATAATGGTTGGCGGTGCGCCGGTTACGGAGGCTTACGCCCTGCAGATCGGTGCTGACTATTACTCAAAGGATGCTGTTGAAGCGACAAGGCTGGTAAAACAGATTGCCGCTTTAGAAAATAAATAAATTTTTATAGGTTTGCAGAAAGGAGGAAATAGTGAATTACATCAAGTATGTGCGAAAAAGCGATGATGAATTAACTTCCGTGCTGAAAGACAGGGATCGTTTGTTTGTCGTTGCTTGCAACAAGTGCTTCAAGGATTTTGAGATTGGCGACAATCCGGATCTGGAGATGTTCTGCGGCCTGGCGGTTTCATTGGGTAAAAAAATTACCGGAACTGCTGCGGTCGATTTTTTATGCAATAGACTTCAGACCGAAAAGAAACTGACCGATATGATTCCGGCGGGCACGGAAAATGTGATCGTTCTTTCCTGCGGTCTGGGAATCCAGACTGTCGCCGATATAGAGGATCTGCCGGTGGCTGCCGCTGCCGATTCTCTGAATTATATCGGTTATCATGGAATGGCACTGACCCCGAAAACTTGCGATGCCTGCGACCAATGCTATTTGAACATGACCGGAGGAATCTGTCCGATTGTGGACTGTACCAAGAGTCTGCTGAATGGCCAGTGCGGCGGCGCAAAGAACGGCAAGTGCGAAATTGACCCGAAAAAGGACTGTGCATGGGAAAAAATCTACCAGCGTCTGAAAAAACAGGGACGCCTGGAGGAATTTCTTTCTCGTCCTGTGGAGCTTCGGGATTACTCCAAGGTAAACTTTAAAAAAATCAATGCTTACGTAAAGAGCGTAAGAGAAAAACGCCTCGAGGGGTACTACGGCGGAATTCATCCGGTAGAGAAGAAGGAACTTACCGAAGCGATCCCCATTGCGAAGTTCCCGGAACCGGAAACCGTTGTGATTCCGGTATCTATGCATGCCGGTGCCCCTGCGTCGGTAATCGTTGCGGTGGGTGACTACGTTAAGCTGGGACAGAAAATCGCGGAAGCTTCCGCCTACATTTCCTGCAGCGTGCACTCCAGCGTCAGCGGAACCGTTGCAGCCATCGAGCCGCGGCTTCATCCGAGCAAGGGAGAGGTTCTTTCTGTGGTAATCCGTTCCGACGGAAAGAACGTTCCCGACGAATCTGTAAAGCCCGGAAAGGAACTTGCGCATCTCAGCTCCGAGGAAATCGTGGAAATCGTAAAGGATAAGGGCATCGCCGGCATGGGCGGCGCCGGATTCCCGACCTACGTAAAGCTGCTTCCCGGAAAGCCCATCGATACGGTGCTGATTAACGGAAGCGAATGTGAACCCTACATCACCGCGGACCACAGGGTTCTGCTGGAATATGCAGACGATGTGATCTTTGGTCTGAAGGCCGTGATGAAAGCGGTAAACGCCCCCAAGGGCATTATCGTCATCGAAGACAATAAACCGGACGCCATCGCATTGATGCAGTCCAAGCTGGAGAGCGAGGACGCACTGGAGCTTTGTTCGGTAAAGACCAAGTACCCGGAGGGTGCGGAAAAAATGCTGATCAAGCGGGTTACCGGCAGGATGGTGCCCAGCGGCGGACTTCCCGCGGACGTGGGTACGGTGGTGTGCAATGTAAGCACTGCCAAGGCAATATCCGACGCGATCCAGAAGGGTATGCCTCTTGTGGAGCGTGCGGTAACCGTATCCGGCGAGCATATTGCCCGTCCCGGCAACTTTATGGTGAAAATCGGTACCGGCATTAACGAGTTGATCGATTACTGCGGCGGCTTTACCGGAAAAGACTATATCGTAAAAACCGGCGGTCCCATGATGGGCGCGGAACTGAAAAATACCCAGGCACCGGTAATCAAGGGAACCAATGCGGTAATTGCAGTGGCCGAGAAGCATGAATTCCAAAGCCCCTGCATTCAGTGCGGCAGATGCACGGACGTCTGTCCCATGGAGCTTTCTCCGCTTTATTTTGCCAAATATGCGGACGAGGGCAATACGGAAGGCTTAATCGAAAAACACGTTATGGATTGCATCGAGTGCGGATGCTGCGAATGCGCCTGCTCCTCCAAGGGCAATCTGGTAAGTAAAATCAGAGCGGGAAAGCAGTTAGTAAGGGAGAAGAAGTGATATGTTGATTACCGAATTGAAATCAAAAGAAACCATCGCCTCCCTGGTGGAAGGGAAGAAGATCTTTATCTTAAACTGCCACGGCTGCAGAGAAATCAGTTTTCCGGATGCAGAAGTAAATGCCCTGGAAAAGGAACTGACAGACAGCGGCTGCGTAACCGGAACGGTAACCACCAGCTTCGTCTGCAATCCGGATAACGTTAAATACTGCCTCGGCTTCTGCGAAGAAGAAATAAACGCAGCGGATGCGATTTTGGTATTTTCCTGCGGCGTGGGCGTGCAGACCGTTGCGGAGCTGTTTGCGGACAAGCGGGTATATGCGGCCTGCGATACGCTTCGGCTGCCGGGTTTCCAGGGGGCGACTCCGCTGGAATTCGACTGCGGTCAGTGCGGCGAGTGCTATCTGAACATGACCGGCGGCATTTGTCCCATTACTGCCTGCTCCAAGAGTCTGGTGAACGGTCCCTGCGGCGGCACCAAGAACGGCAAGTGCGAGGTGAATCCGGACATGGAATGCGGCTGGGAACGAATCTACCGCAAGCTGGAAAAGCTGGGAAAGCTGGAGAATCTGAATTGTCCCACACAGCTTCGGGATTTTTCAACATTTTTAGAGACGAAAGAGTTCAAGGAATCTTAAACTCCGGGATATGAGGTGAATAGAATGAAGATTACAGAATTATTCAATGACGGAAAATTCGTCGTTACCGCCGAAGTGGGTCCGCCCAAAGGAATTCATATCGAAGAAATGGTAGAAGAAGCCCAGAAGTATCTGAGCGGTCTGGACGCCGTAAATGTTACCGACTGTCAGTCCTCCGTGATGCGTCTGGATTCGCTTGCGGTCTGCAAGGTGATGAAGGATGCGGGCCTCAACCCGATTTATCAGGTGACCTGCCGTGACAGAAACCGCATTGCACTGCAGGGCGATATCCTCAGCGCGGGTATGTTCGGCATCGATAATATCCTGGCTCTGACCGGAGACTATACCACCCTGGGAGACAACCCCCAGGCCAAACCGGTATTCGACCTGGATTCCGTGTCCCTGCTTCATACCATCTGCACCCTGGAATCCGGCAAGGATCTGGGCGGAAACGACCTGATCGGAGAACCGCCGTCCTACGCAAAGGGCGCCGTGGTATCTCCCTGCAGCGATTCCGTAGATGCACAGCTGGCAAAGATGGCCCGCAAGGTTGCTGCCGGTGCGGAGTTCTTCCAGACCCAGGCGGTATTTGATTCCGAACTCTTTATCGACTTTATGAAGAAAGCCGCAAAGTTCGGCAAGCCGGTTCAGCTGGGACTGATCATCCCCAAGAATGCGGGAACGTGCAAGTTCCTGAACAATAATATTGCAGGAATCAAGGTTCCCCAGGAAATGATCGACGAGCTTGCTGCAGACAAGGAAAGAGCAAAGTCCGGTCAGACCGGTCTGGAAATCTGCGCAAGAATCATCAAGGAATGCAGACCGTACTGCCAGGGCGTACACATCATGTCCATGGGCTGGGAATCCAAGATTCCGCAGCTGCTGGAAATGGCAGGAATTCAGTAAAAATCAGATTCAGTGCCTTCGGGCACGAAGCATTGTAAATTACAGCGTTTTAAACGAATAAAGGAGCAGATTATGTTAGATCCGACCAAATATGCCGATTGGCAAATTGCGGAAGAAGCAATGAAGACTCTTCCGGATGTGGAATGGTTCCGCGAAAAGATGGGACTTCTTCCGGAAGAAATTATTCCTTACGGAAAGACTCCGAAGCTGGATTTCCTCAAGATTATGGAAAGACTGAAGGATAAGCCGGACGGAAAGTATGTAGAAGTTACTGCAATTACTCCGACTCCGCTGGGCGAAGGAAAGTCCACCACCTCTCTGGGACTGATTGAAGGTCTGGGCGCTCTGGGCTACAATGCAGGCGGATGCCTCCGTCAGCCTTCCGGCGGCCCCACCATGAACGTGAAGGGCTCTGCAGCCGGCGGCGGAAACGCATTGCTGATCCCCATGACCGAGTTCTCTTTGGGACTCACGGGCGATATCAACGATATCATGAATGCGCACAACCTGGGTATGGTTGCTCTGAATGCAAGAATGCAGCACGAGAGAAACTATGATGACGCCAAGCTGGCTCAGATCGGCATCAAGAGACTGGATGTGGATCCGGACAGAATCGAGTGGAACTTCGTAATGGACTTCTGCTGCCAGGCACTCCGCAAGATGGAAATCGGTCTCGGCGAAGGAGACAAAGACGGGTTCAGAATGACCACAAAGACCAACATCGCCGTATCCTCCGAACTCATGGCAATCCTGGCTGTAGCCAAGGACCTGCCGGATCTGCGCGACCGTATCGGCAAGATTGTTCTTGCATACGATAAGAAGGGCAACCCCATCACCACCGAAGATCTGGAAGTTGCAGGCGCCATGACCGCATGGATGAGAAACTGCATCAACCCGACCCTCTGCTACACCGTAGAGCACCAGCCCTGCCTGGTACATGCAGGCCCCTTTGCCAACATCGCTATCGGTCAGTCCTCCATCATCGGAGACAGACTGGGCCTGAAGATGTTCGATTATCACGTAACCGAATCCGGCTTTGCCGCAGATATCGGATTTGAAAAGTTCTGGAACGTAAAGTGCAGACTCTCCGGCTTAAAGCCCCACTGCTCCGTAGTGGTTGCTACCGTTCGTGCTCTTAAGATGCACGGCGGCGGACCGGCTGTAGTTCCGGGCAGACCTCTGCCGAAGGAATACATCGAAGAGAACCTGGAGCTCCTGGAAAAGGGCTGCGCAAACCTCTTCCACCACGTAAACAACGTAAAGAAGTCCGGTATCGTTCCGGTAGTCTGCATCAACAAGTTCTATACCGATACCGATGCAGAAGTAGAACTTCTGAGAAAGCTCTGCGCAGAGCAGGGCGTTCGCTGCGCACTGTCCGAGCACTGGCAGTACGGCGGTCAGGGAGCCAAGGAACTGGCAGAAGCTGTTGTGGATGCCTGCAACGAAGCGGAAAACTCCCCGATCAAGTACCTCTATGACCTGGATATGCCGCTCCGTGAAAGAGTAGAAAGAATCGCCAAGGAAGTTTACGGTGCAGACGGTGTGGAATGGGCACCTCTGGCAATCGAAAAGGCCGAAAGATTCGAAAACGATCCGAAGTACAAAGATTATGCAACCATGATGGTTAAGACCCATCTGTCTCTCTCCGACAACCCGGATCTGAAGGGTGTTCCGACAGGATGGAAACTGAAGGTTCGCGATATCCTCGAATACGGCGGCGCCAAGTTCCTCTGCCCGATGGCAGGAACCATCGCCATGATGCCCGGTACTTCTTCCAACCCGGCTTACAGAAGAGTCGACGTGGATACCAAGACCGGCGAAGTCAGCGGATTATTCTAAAAGCTATATAGTTTGGGTGACTCCGGAAGGGGTCACCCAAAACCTTATTCCGGGAGGTATTACGATGTCTATGAACGATATGACGCTTCGCGGTTTTTCCCAGGCCCTGGCCGATAAGGTATCCGTGCCGGGCGGCGGCGGTGCTTCCGCTGCGGTAGGCGCCCTTGCGGCAGCTTTGGGCTCCATGGTGGGAAACTTCACGGTGGGCAAGAAATCCTATAAAAATGTGGAAGATGACATAATAAAACTTATGTCCGAAGCCGACGAACTGCGCAATCAGCTGCTGCAGTGCATCGATGATGATGCAGAGGGCTTTGAACCTCTGTCCAGAGCTTATGCGCTTCCTCAGGATGCGCCGGGCCGGGACGAAATCATGGAAAAGTGCCTGCGGGACGCTGCGGCGGTTCCCTTTCAAATTGCAGAGCTTTCCTGCAAGGTAATCAATCTGCAGGAAGAATTTGCACAGAAGGGCAGCAAACTGATGATTTCCGATGCAGGCTGCGGTGCCTGTTTTGCCGGCGCTGCGCTGCAGGGTGCGGTCCTGAACGTCCGGGTCAATACCAAACTGATGAAGGACCGGGAATATGCCGCACAGATGGATGCGAAAACCGACGCCATGATGCGGGATTACCTGCCCAAAGCAAACGAAATTTACAATTACGTATTGAACAAACTGTTATAATTATTTCGTTTTATTTTTGAGAATCGAGTATTTAAGATGAAAAGAATCAAAACTTTTGCATACGGCGTTCTCGCCGGAATCTGCATTTCCATCGGCGGAGCCGTATTCCTTTCTCTGGACAACAAGGTGCTGGGATCCCTGTTCTTTACCTGCGGACTTTTTACCATCTGCACCTTCGGATTCAACCTGTACACCGGCAAAATCTGCTACGTGTTTGAAAGAGACAAGGATTATGCCATCGATCTGCCGTTTATCTGGCTGGGTAACCTGGCCGGAACCTGGCTTACCGCACAGCTGCTGCTGGCCACAAGAGCCGGCGCTGCCATGACGGAAAAGGCCACGGGCATGGTCAATACCAAGCTGGGAGACACACCGCTTTCCATCTTCCTGCTGGCCGTGATGTGCGACATTTTAATCTTTATTGCCGTGGACGGCTACGGCAAGAACCCTCACGAAGTGGGCAAGTATCTGGCGCTGTTCTTCGGCGTGATGATCTTCATCCTCTGCGGATTTGAACACTGCGTGGCCAACATGTTCTACATTTCCATCGCAAAAATGTGGAGCGGCAAGGCATTCCTTTATGTGCTGATTATGACCCTGGGCAACTCCGTGGGCGGCGTGCTGTTCCCGCTGGTCAGAAAATGGAAGGAGAAGCAGTAATGCTTCCGAATGAAGAAAAAAATCTGCAGCGGAAAATCTGCCTGCAGAACAGACGGGCTCTTTCCGAAGAGCAAAGAAAAAACTACAGCGAGCAGATCTGCGGCAAAACTGCGGATCTGCCCGAATTCCAGTCGGCAAAACTGGTTTTAAGCTACATGGCCAGTTTTGACGAGGCAGACCCGGTGTATCTTCCCAAAGAGGGCAAGGTATTCTGCTATCCGGTGTCGCTTCCCGGCGGCATTATGGAGGCTCGTATTCCGGCAGAAACAGACGGTTGGGAAGAAGGAAAGTTCGGCATCGTCAGCCCCCGGACGGACAATTCGGTGCTGGTCGATCCGGAGGATATCGATCTGATCATCGTTCCCTGCGTGAGCTTTGACGAAAATAAAAACCGGCTGGGTCACGGGAAGGGATACTACGACAGATATATTCCGAAATGTCCCCGGGCAAAGCTGATTTGTATTGCATTTGAAGCGCAAAAGCTCCATAATGTAGTCGTAGACAGGTACGATGCTCCCATGGAGTACGTCGTTACCGAGAAAAAAGTATATTAATTAATTGGTCAGAGTAGAGCTTGTGCGTGAAGTGCCGGCGGATGGGAGTTTGCCGCCGGACGAAGGCCTTTAGGAACCGCGATGCAAGTTTCGATTCCGCTGCCACTTAAGAATGCCGAAAACTTCTTCTGTGGCACAATCGCTGCGAAAGGAGTTTTTAATTATGAAAATTACAACCAAACAGCTCACATTCTGCGCAGTGCTGGCAGCTATTTACGTAGTGCTTGCCACCTATCTGCACATCGAGAGCAATGCCATCAACATTTCCGTGCAGAGTCTGCCGGTACTGATCGGCGCCATTACCCTGGGTCCGGTTCCCGCAATGTTCATCGCCTTTGTGGGAGAACTGATCAAGCAGGTCCTGATGTACGGCTTCGATCCCACCACGCTGCTGTGGCCGCTGCCCTACGTGGTAGAAGGTCTGGCTGCAGGACTCATCGTAAAGAAGGAATTGGGCAATGTATCCAAGAAGAGAATCGTTGTAGCCATCATCGTGGGCGAATTCATTCTGACCCTGCTGGTGACTCCGGTAAATGCACTGGCCGCCGTGATTCAGGGCTGGGGAACCTGGGCAATGATTCTGGTAGGCATTCCCCCCAGAGTTCTGGTGATGGCACTGCGCATGGTAGTGTACTGCCTGCTGATGCCCAAGCTTTACGAGAGCCTGAAGAAGATTGTTTAAAGAAGATATATTTCCGGGGCGAAAAGCGTTCGTCTTAGGTTTTGCGTTTTAAGAAAAAGGTCGTGACTGAAAATGACACCGAAACAAGCTATTGATTACATTGAAAATTATACCTGGAGCACCACCAGACTGGGTCTGGACAGAACCAGGGAACTGCTGGCACAGATGGGCAATCCTCAGAAGAGCCTGAAGTTCATCCACGTAACCGGTTCTAACGGCAAGGGTTCTACCTGTGCCATGCTGGCATCCATCTTCGAAAAGGCTGGATACAAAGTAGGTCTTTACACCTCTCCCTACATTCAGGAGTTCGAAGAAAGAATCCAAATCAACGGACAGAATATTCCGGGCGAAACCCTGGCAAGAATTACCGAAAAGGTAAAGGCGATTGCGGAAGCCATGGAAGACCATCCCAGCCAGTTTGAGCTGGTAACCGCCATCGGCATGCAGTACTTCGTGGAAGAGGGCGTAGACATCGTCATGCTGGAAGTGGGCATGGGCGGTGCGCTGGACTCCACCAATGTGATCGATCCGCCGGAAGTTGCCATTATTACCAACATCGGTCTGGAACACACCGAGTATCTGGGCGATACCGTGGAAAAGATCGCAAAGACCAAGGCCGGAATTATCAAGCCGGGCTGCAGCTGCGTCTGCTACGACGGTCTTCCGGAAGTAACTCAGGTTATCGTGGAAGACTGCGCAGAAAAGAACGTTCCGCTCACCTGCGTGGACTTCTCCAAACTGAGCTTTATCGAAGAGACCCTGGCCGGACAGAGATTTACCTGGGAAGGCAGAGAGCTTACCACCAAGCTTCTGGGACCTCACCAGCTGCACAATACTGCAGTGGTTCTGGAAACCGTTGCAGCCATGAGAACCCGGGGATGGAAAGTCAGTGACCAGGCCGTTGCCGAAGGTCTTGCTGCCACCCGCTGGCCTGCAAGATTCGAAGTTCTTGGCTACGAACCGCTCTTTATCCTGGACGGCGGACACAACCCCCAGTGTGCGGAAGCTCTGGCAACCAGCATTCAGTCCACTCTGGGCGGACGCAAAGTGGTTTATCTGATGGGTGTTCTGGCAGATAAGGATTATGAACAGATTCTGGATATTATTACCCCTTATGCGGCGGAATTCGTATGCCTGACGCCGTTCTCTGACAGAGCGCTGATGGGGTATCAGCTGCGGGATATCTTAAGAGAACGCGGCTTTAAGGCCAATGCCTATGCCGGCGTGGATGCAGCCATCGATGCTGCCATCAGGGCTGCCGGAAAGGACGGTACCGTGGTAGGATTCGGTTCTCTGTATATTGCAGGATACATTCGCGGTGCATATCAGAAGAAGTTCGGAAAATAACTGCAGAAAAGATTTCCTGCCGGCGGAATTTCGGTTCCGCCGGTCTTTTTTTGCATCGGAATGCCCCACGGAAAACCTGGATGCATCTGAACTTTTTCTATCGAAAAAATGACGGTACTTATTGATTATTTCAATGTTTCGCAACCTTATAATATGCATCGGTTTTCTTGATTTTTTTCGCCGGCAGTGGTAGAGTCAATTGATAAATATGTAGTATTTTAAGGAGGATAGTCCATGGGTGAAAAATTCGAGAAAAGAAAACAGAATTTAATTGATGCTATATCATTCAAGGAACCGGAGAAGATTCCGGTAGGCGTTCAGATGATGAACTGGGCATTTACTTATGCCGGCGTTCGGTATCAGGACATCATCGGCGACGTAGACAAGGTCGTAGAAGCATTTACCAAGCACTTAAAGGATTTCGAATTCGACTATGTTCAGAGCGGCATTTCCGCTCCGATCGATGTGTATCAGGCAATCGGCTCCAAGAACTACATCTTCGGTACGGATGGTGTAACCGTTGCACACAACCAGACTGAGATTAAGTTTATGACTCCGGATGACTATGACGCATTCATCGCAGATCCGGCATTCTTTATTGCAGAAGTTCTGCCGAAGAGAAACGGTGAAATCTATCACAAACCTTTCGGTGAAGCATACGAACAGTTCAAGCACACCGCAAGAGTTGCATTAGCCAATGCGGAAATCACCAAGAGAATTCACGACGTAATCGAAGAAAGAGAATTCACAACTCCGTTTGCAGGAGCAGTAACCCCGGGATTCATGTCCCCGTTCAACTCTCTGTTTGACTTCTACAGAGGCATTACCGGTGCTCTCACCGACTTAAGAAGAAGACCGGAACTGGTTGACGCAGCCTGCGATGTTATTCTGGAAAGAACTCTTCAGAACCCGCACTTCAAGAACCCTAAGGATCATTATGAACCCTATCCGATGGCAAGAGCAACCTGCCACAGCGAATGCATGCTTTCCCCGAAGCAGTTCGAAAAGTACTTCATGAAGCCTTTCAAAGAACACTATATGCAGTTCGTAGAAAGAGGCGGACGTTACTACATGAGAGGCGAAGGCTGCTTCATGTGCAATATCGAAGTTATGGCAGATCTCCCGAAGGGAACCATCACCATTATGCTGGATAAGGACGATCCGTTCGAAGCATACAAGATCATGAAGGACAAGATGCCTATCGGCGCCGGAATTACTTCCGCTTTATTCAAGTTCGGAACCGAAGAACAGATCAAAGACTACATCAAGAAGTGCTTCGACACCTTTGCACCCGGCGGCGGATTCATCTTTGCTCAGAATGAAGGTCTGCTCTGCGCCAATGACTCAACCGTAGAGAACTTCAGAACCATTTACGAAACCGCTCACGAGCTCAGCTACAAGAAATAGGAAGGGAGAAAAAAATGATCGACAACAATTCTACAGATTACATGATTAAAGACCTTCTGGACAGACTGGCCAACGATAAGGAATGGGAGCCTGATGACAAAATCAGAATGCAGGCTGTAGCTCTCATGAAGAGATATTCCACTTCCGTATAAAACAAAGCAATCATAAAAAAAATCAGCGGATTTCCGCTGATTTTTTTCTTTTCGTGATATATAATTTCTCTATTATGGCTACCAAAACACTGACATACATTTCAGGCCCGGAAGACGAGGGCAAATATATCAAGGAAATCCTCCGCAGCCGGCTGGACTTTTCGGTAAAGCTGGTCACCAAGGTGAAATATCATGGGGAGATCCTTTTGAACGGACAACACACTACCGTGCGGCAGAAGCTCTGGCCGGGAGACGTGCTTACGGTGCAGTATCCGGAGGAGGAAAGCTATTTCGAACCCCAGGATATTCCCATCGACGTGGTGTACGAGGACAGCGACCTGCTGCTGGTAAACAAGCAGGCAGGCCTGATCGTGCATCCTACCTATAACTTCCCCACGGGAACCCTGGCCAATGCCATCACTTACTATATGCAGCAGAAGGACGAGGTGTACAAGCTGCGCTTTGTCAACCGGCTGGACATGTACACCAGCGGCATCGTTATCGTGGCGAAGAATTCCCACGCCCAGGACCGGATTTCCGTGCAGATGCAGGAAAATACCACGGTCAAGCAGTATCTGGCCATCGTGCATGGGGTAATGGAGGGCAGCGGTACCGTGGACCTTCCTATCGATAAGGACCCTAACCACAAAGCCCGGCGCATGGTTACCCCGGACGGTTATCCTTCGGTGACCCATTGGGAGGTGCTGGAGACTTTCCCCGGCATCCGGTACGGGCAGATTGAGGGCTTTTCTCTGCTGCGATTAAAGCTGGACACGGGGCGCAGCCATCAGTTCCGGGTGCATCTGACCCATCTTGGGCATCCCATCGTGGGGGACGAACTTTACGGACAGCTTTACGGTTACAATGTGCAGCCGGAGTGGATGCCCCGGCAGGCTCTGCATGCGGCCCATCTGGAGATCGCCCATCCGGTGACCGGTGAAAAGATAGCCGCAGACGCACCGCTGCCGGAAGATATGCAGAAGTGTCTGGAAAAGCTGAGAAACTGAACGGAAGGATAGACTATGAATATTATACTTGCCAGCGGATCGCCCCGGCGCAGGGAACTTCTGGGTAAAATCACTCCGGATTTTACCGTGCAGACCGCCCCGGTGGACGAGCGCAGCATTGAAAACAGAATCGAAGAAGAACTGAAAGGGCGTCCCATGACCGAAGTGGCGGAGTCTATGGTGCAGCAGCTTTCCAGGGCCAAGGCCTTTGCGGTTTACGAAGCCCTGGGATGCCCGGCGGACACGGTGATTATCGGCGCGGATACGGCGGTGGCGGTGCACGACGAGATCATGGGTAAGCCTGCAGACCGGGAGGATGCGGTGCGCATGCTGCGCAAGCTGTCTCTTGAAGTGCAGATGGTATACACCGGGGTCACGCTGATCAAGAACGGCCAGGCGAATACCTTTGCGGAGGCTTCTCCGGTATACTTCTGGCCTCTGGACGAAGCCCAGGAAGCCCGGATTCAGGCGTACTGCGATACCGACGAGCCCTACGACAAGGCGGGGGCCTACGGCATTCAGGCCATCGGCTTTGAGCTGGTGGACCATTACGAAGGTGAGATGGACAATATTATGGGCTTTCCCACAACGCGGGTACGCGCCGCGCTGGAAAACATATAAAACATCTTGAATATGTTAAGGGAAACATATATACTCTAAAATGAACTTGTTCATTTAGGAGTATATATTATGCCGAGACAGCTTACAGATCTTGAAGATACAATCAGAAAAAAGGGCAGAGAACTTCTGTTTACGGAAGGATACTCTGCTTTTTCTATGCGCCGGATTGCCGGAGACTGCGGCATTGCGGTGGGAACTTTATACAATTACGTGCGGAGCAAGGAGGACCTTCTTGCCCGGATTGCTCTGGAAGACTGGCAGAAGGCGGCGCAGCGCATCCGGGAGAAGATTTCTCCGGATACGGATTTTACCGACGGAATGGTGGAGATTTACAGGGAGATTACAGAATTCAGAAATATGTATACTTCCATGTTCTCGCTGTATTCCGCCCAGGGCGGCTCCGGAGGGACCGTGGCAGCCTATCATCCCCAGCTGCACAAGGAAGTCTGCGGCTTTATCGAGCCTCTGCTGCCTGCTCTTGCGGAGGATAAAAAGTCTGCGGTGCTGCCTGTGCTGGGAGAACTGATTCTATCCTGTGCCACCCACAGTGAAATAGGTGAAGAAAAGTTAAAAGCATTTTTATCGATGTTCTGTATAGGAGGTAAAAAATGAGTAGTTTTAAAGATTTAAGAGTGGTAGACAATTTCTATCAGACTTCGCTGTTTTTCCCCATGCCTACGGTTCTGGTCAGCACCCTGGCAGAGGACGGCTCCACGTCCGTCGGACCCTACAGCCTGGTGCAGGCCTATTACATCGCGGGCAAGGATTATTACGCCATGCTGCTGAACTGCCGGAACTCTTCCAACACCGCCCAGCATCTGCTTCGAAACGGCAAGTGCGCCTTAAACTTTGTGGAA
>JAZUKP010000135.1:0-4217 GCA_045643345.1 Anaerovoracaceae bacterium
GACGGCAAGACCGTGGCAGCCTGCGACCTTCTGGTGCCGGGCATCGGCGAAATCGTGGGCGGCTCCCAGAGAGAAGAGCGCTACGACGTGCTGCTGGACAAGATTAAGCGTCTGGGCATGGACGTGGATACCTACTGGTGGTATCTGGAACTTAGAAAGTACGGCGGCTGCAAGCACGCAGGCTTCGGTCTGGGCTTTGAGCGTATGATTATGTACCTTACCGGCGTAGACAACATCAGAGACGTGCTCCCGTTCCCGAGAACACCGAAAAACGCAGATTTCTAAATCAATAGGACGATAAAACAGACAGGACTTCAGATGTAAGCTGAAGTCCTGTTTTTTTGTGCTATAAAAATGGTAAATAATACCTGTAAAATATTGACAATTCCGTACAAAAAGGTATACTGTATATGTGAGTGTCGTATGACCCTTGATAGGCGGCAGGCGGTTGGCTCTGAAAGGAGGAGCCTATGCGGATTACATTCCGGGTATTGGGATACAGAGTAACTGTAACGATATCCAAGATTGTAAAAAAGCAAAATCGCCAGTCGGACCACTGACGATTTTAAAATAATTATTCATCTTCAGTGAGCCAAACCGTCTGTCACGGCGCTCACATTTTTATTATATCCATTTACAATAATTTGTCAATCATTAGCGGTCTGCATCTTGCCGGAGATCATCCGGCGTGATAATATAAAAAAAGTAATCATATATGATAACTTTTCGGGGAAATTTGAGAGATGTTAAGCGAAAATCAGGAAAAAACGAGAAGAGAAATTGCAAAAAAACTGACGGCAAAACGGCTGATGCAGGGCCTGACCCAGCAGGAAGTGGCGGAAAAGATGGGGACGAAGAAGTCCAATATTTCACGCTTCGAGCAGGGCGGTCAGAATGCGGGCATCGACTACATCGCTGCGTATGCGGAAGCCCTTGGACAGAAGGCTACCCTGATGATGGAGGAACTTTCAGACTACGGAGAAGAGAACACGGAGTATTCTCTCCGGCTGTACGACGAGGAACTGCTGCAGTTTTCCATGGTCCGCAGCAGCGGAATAAAGATTCGGATTCGCCGGGTTAATGAAGAAAAACGGTATTTGCTTCCCGTGGGGCTGGAACTTACGGACGAAGGTCTGTTTTCCTGGCTGGACCGCCGGATCATTCCTTCTGGCAGAGCTTTTGTGGGGGAAATCCTCAGCGCGTGGAATTTAAACCGGAACGATTTGAAAGGTATTATCGACATCTGCAAGGGGCTTTCCTTGAACGACAGTTATTGGGTCGTCCGGAAGGATTCCCTGATGAAATTTGACGATTACAATCTTTTTGAGAATGATTTCTCCGAGATCCTTGCATTGGTTGCCTACACCGGAAGACCCTATTCGGAAAGAAAAATCATGTCATCCCCGGAATTTACCACCAACGGGGTGCTGCGCAAGGCCTGGCGGAATAAGGGGGCGAAGGGAATCTGGCTGTATAAAGGGGGCACGGAGGATTTTGCCAATGCCGGAAACGAGCCCTACATCGAATTCTACGCCTGCCAGGTGGCGAAAAAAATGGGTCTTTCTGCGGTGTCTTACGAACTGGAAAACTGGAAAGGCATTCTTGCTTCCAAGTGCAGGCTGTTTACAAGCAGAGACGTTTCCTACGTTTCCATCGGCAGAATCGTGACCCGCGGCGGCATCGAGGCAGTTCTGGATTATTACAAAACCCTGGGGCCGTCGTACTATGATGCACTCTGCAGCATGCTGATCTTTGACTGCGTGATTTGCAACGAAGACCGGCATTTCGGAAATTTCGGACTGCTCCGGGACAATCATACCGGGGACTTTCTTGCTCCTGCCCCGATTTTTGACAACGGGAACTCCTTGCTCTGCTATGCAATGCCGGATGATTTCAAAGATATATCGGTTTATTTGAAAGGGCGGACAACACCTTACGGTCTGCGCTTTGAGGAAGTGGCGGCTCTTGCGCTGGGTCCGGAGCAGAAAGCCCGGCTGAGAAAACTGATTAACTTCCGTTTCGCGGAGAGCAATCTCTGCAATCTTCCTTCCTGGAGACTCAGAGCGCTGGAGCAGCTGATTTCCCTGTGGGTGGAGAATTTGCTGGCCATGTAAAAAACGCCGGGCTTCCGGCGTTTTCTTGTATTTATAACTTAGCTGAGCATTTTTGCCGCAATGTGGGTCATTTCTTCGGGGGATAGGGCAAATCCTCCTTTAATCCACTCCGCAATGGCACTGTTTACTCCGCCGATAATGTAAGACAGGATAATATCTGTTTCTTTCGAATCTGATACATTGTATTTTTTCTTGATGCTTTCTTCCAATTGTTTTTTGCACATATGAAGGATCTTGCTGTTGATTCGGTCGTTATTGATCATCGCCATGGGAAGATAAGATTCCGGATTATCCTTCATATTGTTAAACACAATCGACAGGATTTCTTCCGGGCTTTGGTTTTTTGAGCAAAGTATTATTTCCTGCAGAGAGCGAATCATGTCATCTTCGCATTCTTCCACCACATCGTAAATGTCTTTGTAATGCCGGTAAAATGTAGTCCGGCTGATGGCGGCTTGCCGGCACAGTTGGTTGACTGTTACGGAAGAAATACTTTTCGTTCTGACCAATGCGGTTAACGTTTTTTTAATTGTATCCTTTGTAAAACGAATGCGGATATTCGAATTCTGTTCCTGCATGCCGAAACCTCCTTTAGTATAAAGCTTTCCATTAGTTTACAATAAAGTGCGGTTTATTCCAATCTTTGAAATAAAAACACGGGAGAACAAATTACTGCAGAAATGCGCAAAAGTTTACAAAACAAGCTGCACTGTTCCGAATCTTGACAATGTGAAAATGATTATAACTTGTATTCCCCACGCTGCAAAAATATGATGAATTTGTGTGAGTTGTCTACATTTACAGGAGGTATTATTATGGCAAATGAACCCAGAATTCCGGGACTCGGAACTTCTCACGTAAGTCTGATTGGTTTCAGCGGCGTGGAAGGAAAAGTTGTAATCGTTACCGGCGCCAGCCGGGGAATCGGTGAAGCAATCGCAAAGCTTTACGGCGCACACGGTATGAAGGTAATCTGCGCAAACAGAAGTGCAGAAAAGGGTCAGCAGGTTGCGGATGAAATCGTAGCAGAGGGCGGCGAAGCGGTATTTTTCCGCACGGATACCAGCAAGCCGGAGGACATTAAGGCGCTGATCGATTTTGCGGTGGAAAAGTACGGTGTGCTGCACGGAATCGTGAATAATGCAGGAATCGGAATGGGCGGAACCCCCATGCACGAAAATTCCATCGAAGACTGTGAAGGTATTCTGCAGCTGAACGTGGAAGGCGTTTTTGCGGGAATGAAATATGCCGTGGAAGCAATGCTGAAAACGAAAGCCGAGGATGCGTTTATCATTAATATTGCATCCATTGCAGGAATTATGGCACAGTCCGGTATGGCTCTTTATGCGGCAACGAAGCATGCGGTGGTCGGTATGACAAAAGCCGCTGCGCTGGAATATGCGAAATACGGTATTACCGTGAACGCAATTTGTCCGGGTCACACCTACACATCCATTTACGGTATGGCGGATGAAGGAACACTGAACACATTTGCGGATCAGGTTCCGGTAGGACGTATGGGAAGTCCGATGGAAGATGCCGCTCTGGCACTTTTCCTGGCTTCGGAGCATGCAAGATTCATTACCGGTGCAATCATCCCCGTGGACGGCGGTACGACGGCAGGACAGGAGAATATCGTTATGTGGAGACATCCGGAAATTTTAACCGGCGGCGTACTGGAAATCAATTCTTCCAGCACCATCGCGGCAATTCTGGACACTCCGGGCGGAAAAGAAATTGTGGATAAGTTTATGCCGGGATTTACCGACAACGAGCAGGCAAAGCAGGCTTACGGCATGACCTTTAAGCAGATTTTGACACTTCCGATGACAGACGCAATGCCCAAGGAGTACAAACAGATGTTCCTGGATGCATTGGACAATTTAGGAAAAGCATAATCTTCTAAAATATACTACTCTGGAGCGGGTCCCTTCGGGGACTCGTTTTCATTGTCTTAAAAGAATGTAAAAAAGTAAAATCACCGGTCGGGATGCTGCGTCCGGTCCGTCTTCCCTTGCAAAAAAATGCGGAAAAGATATAATATAGGGCGGACAAAAGATATGAAGACTTATTACCTGAAAAATGAAGAAGACACCCGGCGCT